>JAJPJU010000043.1 GCA_021324035.1 Spartobacteria bacterium
GCCTTGTGCTCCAGTGGCGCCGGCAGGTCCAGTTAGTCCTTGCGGTCCCGTTGCTCCGGTTGGTCCCTCAGCGCCTTGTGCTCCAGTGGCGCCGGCAGGTCCGGTTAGGCCTTGCGCTCCTGTTGCTCCGGTTGCTCCCGCAGGTCCAGTCGGACCCGTAGGTCCGATGGGCCCTTGGGGTCCAGTTGGCCCAGGTGGACCTTGCAAATTACTCACGCTTCCAACGCCGAGCTGGCCGTTCGCGTCGATGAAAACCGGATTGCCGCTGCTCATGTCGACTCCGTTGATGCCAGCGATAAAGGTCGCGGTCTGATTCGCCTGGTCGCCAATGCGAATGATGCCAGCATCACCACTGTTACCCATGTTTCCGATAACGATATTGTAGTCGCCAGTGTCGAGGTTAAAGCCGGCGTAATTCCCGAGCGCAATGTTGTTGCTGCCGGTGTTGGAAAAAAGCGCACCTTCTCCAAAGGCTGCGTTTAGGATGCCGGAGTCGTTGAAAAACAACGACTGATCGCCAAAGGCGACGTTGTCGCTGCCGGAGCTGTTAAAGAAAAGCGCTTGATAACCACTCGCGGTATTAAAGCCGCCGGTTGTGTTGTTCAGCAGCGATTCGGAACCGCTGGCGGTGTTGTTGGTGCCGCTGGTATTGGTAAAGAGCGCGTCCGAACCGATCGCCATATTGCCGCTACCGTTTGTATTGCTTGTCAGCGCCTGAAGTCCAACCGCCGTATTGTCGCCGCCGCTGATATTGGAAAGGAGCGCGCCCGAACCAATCGCCATATTGCCTGAGCCGTCTGTGTTGTTTGTGAGCGCCTGAAATCCAATCGCCGTGTTATCAGTGCCGGTAGTAAGGCTTAACAACGCGGATGTTCCTTCAGCGGTGTTGTTACCGGGATATCCTCCGTCAGGGGGCGGACTAACTGCCCATGCCGTCCCTGAAAACGTCAGGCAGGCTAACGCGATCGTTGCGAGAATTGATGAACGACTGATTATGAATTGAGTCGGCTTGTCCATTTATGGAACCTCTTTTTGCGATGGTTAAGTCTGTAACCGCAGGTCTGAAAGAGGGGGACACGCAAGCGCGTAATCCAGATCCATTTGGCTGGAAAAGGTTGGAACAAATCCCGCAGCTTGGTCAATAGGAATTATAAATCCAACAAGTCCGGGCGGTTGCGCTCGGTGCGCCTCTTTGCTTGTTCTTTACGCCACTTTGCGATTTCGGCGTGATTGCCCGACAGGAGAACGTCCGGAATTTTCCAACCGCGGAATTCAGCCGGCCGCGTGTACTGCGGCGTCTCCAATAATCCCGCGCTAAACGAATCGTCGGCCGCCGATTGTTCGTCGCCCAGAACGCCCGGAATCAAGCGAACCACTGCATCGACCAACACGACCGCTGCAATTGCCCCGTTAGTCAAAACATAGTCACCAATCGAGATCTCGAGATCGACCAAATGTTCGATCACTCGATGATCAACGCCTTCATAATGACCGCAGATAATAATGAGATGGGATTCTTTGGATAGTTCTGCCGCGAGTTTTTGTCCGAGTCGCTTTCCTGCCGGTGACATTAGAATCACGTTCGGTTTCCGTAATTCGACGTTGGGCGTTGGAGGTTGAGCGTTCGACGTTTTCTTCAGGTCTTCCACGGCCTCAAAAATCGGCTCCGGTTTCATCACCATCCCCTGCCCGCCTCCGAAAGGCGCATCATCGACGATATGATGTTTGTCCGTCGTCCAATCCCGCAAATTATGGATTTGAAGATCGATGATTTTATTTTGCTGCGCTCGTTTCATTATGCTTTCGCTCAACGGCGCGCGACAGATCTCCGGAAACAGCGTCAAAATGTCGATCTTCATGTCGACGTTTCGATCCGCGGAAATAACGGCACGGGATTGCCAAGTTGGTGTTTGGATGGAAGTCCACCCCACTTGGCGTCGGACAACGCGTAATCATTACTCCAATTCAACTGATAGAGAATCCCATGGGCGGCTTTTGGCAGAATCGGTGAAACCAAAATCGCGATAACCCGCAAAGATTCGGCGAGAGCAAATAGCGTGTGATCAAGCGCCTCCGCGCGAGCTGGATCTTTCGCAAGTTTCCACGGGGCCGCCATCTCGATGTAAGTATTGCAGGCTGTGACAAAGCCTCCGATTTTTTCCAGCCCTGCATGAATTTCATGCGCAGTCATCGCGGCGTTATAACTTCGGACAAGATCCACGACCTGCGCTGCCAGGGGCGAATCGCCGCCGGCTTGTTTGACGAGGCCATCACGATAGCGAACGGCCATGTTCAGGGTGCGATTCAACAAGTTGCCGAGATTGTTCGCGAGATCAGCGTTGTAGCGTTCGATCAAACGTTCCTCGGAAAAATCTGCGTCCCGGCCGGTGGCGATATCGCTCATCAAATAGTAACGAACCGCTTCGACACTGTATTTATCGGCCAGAATGCTTGGATCGACAACGTTGCCTAACGACTTACTCATTTTCGTCCCGCTAATGTTCCACCAGCCATGGACGAGCAATTGCGGTATTGCCTCGTCGGGAAATCCAACGGCGTGAAGCATGATCAGCCAGTAAATGCCATGCGCCGGAACGAGAATGTCCTTGCCGATAATTTGAAGGGCAGGCCAGCGATCGCGGAAGGCTGAAGGCTGAAGATTGAAGGTTGAAGCGGCGGGATCGTAGTCAGCGAAGCTGATGTAGTTCGTCAGCGCGTCGAACCAGACGTAGGTGACAAAATCTTTGTCGAAGGGAAGCTCAATTCCCCAATCGAGTCGCGTTTTTGGTCGCGAAATGCAGAGGTCGCCACCGATTCGCTCAACGGCGTTGCGTAACTCGGTCTGGCGAAAATCGGGGATGACCGCGTCTTTGTGATTATCGAGATATCGCAGGAGCCATTCCTTGTGCCGGCTCAGTTTGAAATAGTAATTTTCTTCTTCACGAAACTCGACCTGTCCCCACTCCGGTCCGAACTCACCATCCGGCCCGCGTTCCTTGTCGGTTAAAAATTGTTCCTGCCGGACCGAGTAATATCCCGACTGCTTGTCTTTGTAGATCTGACCTTCGTCGAACAAGCGCTGCAGCATTCCCTGCACAACTTTTTTGTGGCGGAGTGAAATCGTTTCCGCCCACTCGTCATATTTTACGTCGAGTTTTTTCCAGAGATCCTTGAACTGCTGGGTAAGGCCTTTGACGAACTCGGCGGGCGCGACACCGGCTTTGGCCGCGGATTGCTGCACTTTCTGACCGTGTTGATCGACTCCGGTCAAAAAGAAAACGGACTCGCCTTTGAGCCGGTGATAACGCGCAATGACATCGGCCAGCACCTTTTCGTAGGCGTGGCCAATATGCGGCGGCGAATTCGTGTAATCGATCGCCGTTGTTATGAAAAAAGTTTTCGACACTCGTGAATCTGTAGCGGCTGTCTATGACTGCCGCAAACGTCGACGCACCAAATCGGCGGTCGTCCGCCTTCGCGAGGCTACGGCGTGACAGGCAGACCGCCGCTACAGTCTACGGCGCTTTGCCGTTTATCTTCCCAATCTTGGCGTTCGTCACCTGGGTCCCGGACGTAATGAAATCGATTTCATACGTTTTGCCGTCGATGCCTTTCATGTCGACCGCGGTTGTGCCTTTCCCGCCGCCGAGTTTTTGCTCCGGGTGAAACGTTACTGGCGTCAGGGCGAGATCCTTTCCGTTCAAGGAAACGTGAAACTTCTTGTCCTTCGAATTGGCCATTTGCTCGTCGAGATAACCCTTTACGCCGACCGGCATGACTTTTTTGGTGGTTGTGGTCGTCGTTTTTGGCTGCTGGCCCGTCGTCGTTGACGATTGAGGCGGCTGCGGTTGCGAATAGCCTCCACCATACATCTGGCCAAACGCCAGCGGGGCGACGAAAGCAGCAATAGTTATGGGAATAAAAATTCGTGGATTCATGTTTCCTTTCCGACTGCTAAACATTTTGGCCCGAGTTCGCGAAATTGAAACCCGAAAATCTGGGCGGACTCCCCGCTACCTTACGGTCTCGCCGTTGATACGATGAACCCTGACGCCTGTCACGTCTTTGCCCGTCGTCACGAAATCGATGTCGTAAACCCTTCCCTCATCGCTTCTCATGTCGACGCAGGTGGAGGTACTATTGGGTCCGTTCTCTTTCTGTCGCCAAACATGAAACGGGGTAAGCGGAAGGTCCTTTCCGTTTGCAATGAGATGGAACTTTTTGTCTTTTGAGCTGGCCACCTGCCGGTCGAGATAAGCCTGAATGTCGGGCGGCGGAACTGGCGGCGGCGTTGGTTTTTGCGGAACCGGCGCCGGAGTTGGTAGCATCCGTGGTTGATTTGGCGCAGCCACAACCTTCTGACCAGGTATCGGGCTCTTCTGAGCCTGGACCGGCGCCGCGTTTGTTCGCTGCACCTGCGTATAGCCGGGCTTCGCGGGAGTCGGCAGCGGTGTTGGTCTTTGCATTGGCGCCTGCGGTTGGCCAAACGCCTGTCGCGATGGACTCGGAGTTGGCGCCATTCTCAGAGGTTGCGACCGGACACCGCTCTCTTTCGGCGGAATTACTGGGAGCGGCGTCGGCGTGGGAGTTGGGGATTGCTGCGACCTGGGGCGGCTGTATTTCATCTGTCCAAACGCGATCGAGCCAAGGAAAGCCGTTGCGGAAACTACGATAACGATCCCTTTGATCATAAAACGATTTTGCATGGATAATTAATCGGTTGGACAGATTTTCGGTTCGCCGCCCAGTTGCCAAGCAAAAACGATTCCACGGCCATCAATCAGACCTCGCACTACGCGCTCTTAAAACCCAAAGCCATAGCGCTACGGCAATCGCAACAAAATCGAGCCAGGTTGTGTAATTCCAGCTGAAGGTCGCGTGCTCGACCGGGCTCATCGGACGTGCGCCTTTTGGGATCAAATCCAGACCCGCGAAGATGAGATCGACGATAATCCCTGCAGACACCATCGATGCGTAGAAAATCATGACGATATAAAACGTGGCCCGGCCGCCGAAATATTTCCGGTAAATCAAAATCAGCGGAATAACGAGCAAATCCGCGTAAATGAACGAGATCACGCCGCCGAAACTGATCCCATTGGCCCAAAGCAGACTGGCCAGCGGAATGTTGCCGACCGAACAAACAAACGACAGGATCGCGATGATCGGGCCGACCGCCGCGTTCTCGACCAGGCGGAGAGCCGAATTATCAGTTTGGATAAAGAGCGCCTTCCACCAATCGTGCGGCACCAATGCGGCCAGAAAACCGGCGATCAAGAATCCGGCAAGGATCTCCTTCCATAACATTAGCCAATCCATCCAGAAGGCGCCGGCCAAACGAGCCCAGCGATTGCCATGATCATCTTGTATCTCGTGGCCGTGGTCGTGATGGCCACAGCTATCGCCTTCGTTCGGTGATTGCTCGCGCGCTTCACTCTCGAGTTGTTTCGGGAAAACAATCGTCATCAATAACCACATCACGCCGATCAAGACGAATGAGCCAACAATCTCAGCCAGGACAAATTGCCAGCCCATCAAAATCCAGAGCACCGCACCGAGTTCGATAACCAGGTTGGTCGAAGCAAACATGAAGGCCAGGGCTGGGATTAACGCTGCGCCTTTTTGAAAAGCACTCCTGCCGATTGAAGCTGCAGCGTAAGAACAGGATGAGCTGGCCGCGCCGAAACCAGTCGCGAAGAGGATTTGTTTTAAACCGTTTCGGCCAAGAAGCTGGGTCATCCGA
This sequence comes from Spartobacteria bacterium, assembly GCA_021324035.1. GTDB lineage: Bacteria > Verrucomicrobiota > Verrucomicrobiia > Chthoniobacterales > UBA10450 > AV40. Next base: position 5,744 of record JAJPJU010000043.1, read on the forward strand.
TCCTTGCTCACGAACACCTGAAGAGCCGCGGAGATCCCGAACCCAAGCACCAGCGCCCAGAGCGTTTCCCAGAACATCGCCAAGCCGTGGTAAAACCCATCCAAAGCCACCCTGGGCTCGCCAGAAGTAAGAATGGTTGATTCATCTCGGTGACACGGCGGAACTTTTCGCTCGCGCCGGGTTTAAATTCTACGAGAATCCATTCTAATGAAAACCATAACGACAATCCTAATGTCGATCTTCGCGGCTATGATTTGCACGAGTTCTTTTGCGGCCGAAAAGCAAAGTTGCAAGAAAACTCGCAAGAATTGCCCGATGAACGACAAGAAGGAATGCAACTGCGGCAAAGATTGCGGCTGTTAAGCTTGTTAGTACCGCAGTTTTGTCAGACCCGAGGTCTTAGCGTCGACAAGTATCTGTGAATTCCGGCGGCGGCTTTGCGGCTGTCGGCGACGGCTCGTACCACAAGATCCGGACCGCGCACTAGATCGCCGCCGGCAAAAATTCCCGCGACGCTGGTCATTTGATTTTGATCGACCACCACCCCTCCCCATTTATTGACTTCAATCTTATCGGCGTTACCGGCGGCAAAGATCGGCACCGGATCGAAACCGAACGCGACGAGAACGACGTCCACCAGAACATCGAACTCCGAGTTTGGAATGGGCTGTGGTCTGCGACGGCCTTTCGCGTCCGGTTCTCCTAATTCCATTCGAACGCAGCGCGCCGCCGTTACTTTTCCACTTTCATCGCCACTCAATGAAACGGGATTAGTGAGAAACACGAACTGCGCGCCTTCCTCGATCGCATTGAAATACTCCTTGCGACTTCCCGGCATGTTTTCGAAATCGCGCCGGTAAAGGCAAACCGCCTCCCGCGCTCCGCAACGCAGCGCCGTTCGTAAACAATCCATCGCGGTATCGCCACCGCCGAGAACAGCTACTCGTTTTCCTTTGATCTCGATCTTTGATCCACACGGCTCGTTCAAGTTTTTTTGGATCAAAAACGGCAACGCGTGAAAAACGCCATCCAGCTCCGCGCCTTTGATTTCGAGCTCCTTCGGCTTTTGAGCTCCAATGGCAAGATAAACGGCGTCGAATTGGCCGCGTAACACCGACAGTGAGACATCGCGACCGATCCGAACGCGATTACGAAACGTCACGCCGTGGCGTTTCAAAAGTTCAAGGCGGCGATCGACAACGGTTTTTTCCAACTTGAACGATGGTATTCCATTCACGAGCAATCCACCGGCGCGATCTTGTGCTTCAAAAACTGCGACCGCGTAGCCGAGTTTGGAAAGTTCGTCGGCGCAGGCGATCCCGCCAGGGCCGCTGCCGACCACCGCAACTTCGAATCCGTTCGGAGCGACAACCGATCCATTCACGTCCTGGTGAGCAAACGCGTATTCATTGATAAATCTTTCGATCGCGCCGATCGAGACCGGTTCCGAACGCGCATTGAGAACACACGCGCCTTCACACAAGCGGTCCTGTGGACATACCCGGCTGCAAATTTCCGGCATGTTGCTGGTCGACCGGGATAAAGCAGCGGCCTCCAGAAACCGTCCGTCCGCCGTAAGCGCAAGCCATTCCGGAATCCGGTTCTGCAAGGGACAGCCCTGCTTCACGCACGGTGGGTTCGGACAATCGATGCATCGGCTGGCCTGCGCACGGACGGTTTCTTCGTCATAAAGATTGTAGATCTCGTCGAAATCGCAGACGCGCTCGGCCGCATCGCGTTTCGGCGGGGCTTCACGCTGGATGTAACGCCAGTTGTGTTTCGCCGGCCACGGGTGCGTTACGTTGTTCATCAAACTTCCTCGTGCATATCTTCGGGCATTGCCGAGAACCGACTTCCCAGTTCTTGTCGAAGTATGTGCGTTTTTTGCCCATGAAAGTTAAGATCGACCCATCCTCGACCGGGCCCGCTTTTGTGCTAAACATTCAATGATGTTCAGCCGGATTACGCTTTCGGTGACGTTAGCTGCCGCGGTTCTGGCCGCGCCGATGGCGCCGATCGAAATCGCCAAGGCGGTATCGCCGCAGAAGAATCATTGCGCGCGTCCGGCAAAAAAGGTCGATCCGTGTCAGCATTGTCCAATGGCTCCGAGTTCTCCGGCCTCAAGTTCCGGATCAACCTGCTGCTCCATCCAGTCGCCATGTTTTGTCAGCTACACTCACGATTCAGACGATTTCCTGACCGGTATTGCGACCGCCAATTTCGCGGCGTCTGCTAGCGATCGCGTGAGAGTTCGATCCCAACGTCCGCCAGTTCCGCCGCCGCGAACCACGTTGTCCTAAATCAAGCATCGGCTCGGCGCGCGATTTTCGTCGCGTGGCCGAGATTCAGAGCAAAATTTCAACAGGAGAACTATATGAAATATCTTCTTTTGATTCTTAGCCTGGCAGCGTTGGTCGGCACGGCGACGGCACAGACCCCGCCGAAAGACGGCAGCGCCAAAGGCAAGGAATGCAGCAAGAGTGATTGTTGTTGCTGTTGCAAAAAATAGCAGAACAAGCTGATAGCTTGGCCCCCGCTGGAGAAATCCGGCGGGGGTTTTTCTGTGTTTGCGTCTTCGCCTAGGCTACTTTAGCGAACTAACGATGGCTTCATCAAAAACAAACAGAAGTGATGCCGATCGGCGACAATACCTGGCGAACTACATTTTGACCGTGATCGTGTCGGCCGCCATGGGCGCCGGCATCACTTGGATGTTTACCTCCCAGCGATCGACTCCTGCGGCACATCCGGTTCTTTCAACGCCGGCGCCGGTCGCTCAATCAGATGTTGCCCCGGACGTAACCGGAATGTCTCCCAGCCAGGCCGCGCTTATCCTCGGGAATTTCGCGTACGATCATCAACGTTGGTCCGAAGCGATTGGCAAATACCAGGAAGCGATCTCCAGCGGCATCGATAATGCCGACGTCCACACCGATCTTGGAAACGCCTACCGGTTTTCCGGCCAGCCGGAGGAAGCGCTAAACCAGTACACAATCGCGCAAAAATTAAATCCGCAGCACGAAAACAGTCTGTTCAATCAGATCAGTCTTTTCAGCGAAACTTTGAATCAACCGGGGCGCGCGATCCCGATTTGCGAGGAATTTATCCGGCGTTTTCCCACCAGCGACAAAATTCCTGCTGTTCAACAACAACTCGCGAAGGCAAAAGGCATAGCGCCTTAAGTTTCAGGTTTCGAGAACCACACACGCCATCGCGTGATATTCGGTGTGGCTCAGCGTGATCATAGCCGAAGTCACGCCGCGTTTGGTGGCCAATTCCTGAGCCGGGCCTGAAAACACCAGGAATGGTTCGCCGCTTTTCTTTTTGCGGATGTCGATATTTCGCCAACCCATCGCTTTGCCGATTCCGGTACCAAATGCCTTCGAAACGGCTTCTTTAGCGGCAAACCGGGCGGCCAGATGACGCGCCGGAAATTTCATCGACATCGAATATTCGATTTCCCCCTCGGTGAAAACGCGCCGTAAAAACTTTTCCCCGAATCGCTCCAGCGAACGCTGAATGCGATCGCATTCAACCAGATCGACGCCAATGCCGATTACACTCATGTAAACATTGGAGGGCGTTTCTGCGAAATGCGGTTGTCCTGTGCCGGCTGAAACAGACGGTTTACGAAGCAGTTGCGTCTCATCCCTTGTAATCTTCCATCGCCCCAAGCATTTGTTTCACTGCGTCTTCGAGTCCAACAAGCATCGCGCGCGAAATAATCGAGTGCCCGATGTTCAATTCGGTTAAGTTCGGAATTTTGTGAATCAGCCCGATGTTGGTGTAGTTGATTCCATGGCCTGCGTTGACTTGAAGCTTGAATTCGGAGGCAGCTTTTGCGGCAGCCTGCAAATTTTCCAATTCCTGCTTTTCAATCTTTTCCGAGAACGCGTTGGCCAGTTTACCGGTGTGAAGTTCGACCATTTCAACTGCGAGCTCGTGGGCGGCGTCGACCTGCTCCAGAGTCGGATCGATAAACAAACTGACGCGGACACCGGCGGTTTGAAGTCGTTTGATGGTCGGCTCGAGTTCTTTTCGTTGCGCAACGACATCGAGTCCACCTTCGGTTGTGACTTCTTCGCGCTTTTCGGGAACGAGACAAACCTCATCGGGAACAATTTTCAAAGCGATATCGACGATCTCGGGAGTGTTCCCCATTTCGAGATTCAACTTCGTCATAATGTTTTGCCGAAGCCGGTCAACATCCCGATCCTGCATGTGGCGACGATCGCTCCTCAAATGGGCAACGATTCCGCTCGCCCCAGCACGTTCGCAGATAGCCGCGGCCGCAATAATATCCGGCTCGGCGTTTTTGGAATCCGGCATCGAGGCGTAGCGCGCCTGACGCAACGTGGCCACATGATCGATATTAACCCCCAGCCGCAAATCCCCCATGATTGAGCAATAGGAACGACAACCGCGCGACGCGCAAGCAGCGCGTTATTCCAGAGGAAACTCGACCCGCTCCTCCGGCTCGCGGGCAACGAGATTGTTCCGCTCGATGATTCGAACGCAGGTGTTCCAGCGCAAAAGCGCGTCGTCGTGGCCCGGTGGCCGGATTGCTTCGGCCTTTTCGAACCACTCCATGGCTTCACGAAAAAGATCGTAGGCTTGGAAGCGGCAATCCGGTGTGTTCGACCGAAGTTTCGTTTTGGCCCTGCGCTCGGCCACGATTCCGGTGTAATAGGCCCGCTCGTACTCCGATTTCATTCTCGCCAGCAGTTCTTTCGTCTGAGTATCGCTGACAGCGTATCCCTTTTCGAAGCGATCGGTTAGCGCGAGCAACAGAGTAATGACGGCCAGTTGGTTTTCCGAATCGGTCTTCAAGATATCAAGACAAATGCTCTCAGCTTCACCGGGCTCGTTGAGCAATCGATAACGCTCCGCTTTTTCCAGCGCTGCTGGAATTGCATCTTTCGACAGATGTTTCAGCTCAGACATGTCGATTAAACTTTTCTCGCCGCCGCCGCATTGGCCGTGGCTGTCCGATCCAATCTCCGCTTCAAACCGCGCCAAATCCAGCCAAATGGATCGAAGAACCGGTCAACGACCCTTTCTTTCAACGGAATGATCGCATTGTCGGTGATGTGAATTTCTTCCGGACAAACTTTGGTGCAGCATTTCGTAATGTTGCAATAACCGATCCCCTGCGCTTTTCGCAGTTCCTCGATCCGGTCCTCAGTATCGAGCGGATGCATTTCGAGCGCCGCAACGTGGACCAGGAACCGCGGCCCGATAAATTCGTCGTGCTTGCGGTGATCGCGCAGAACATGGCAAACGTCCTGACAGAGAAAACACTCGATACATTTTCGAAACTCTTCGATGCGATCGATATCTTGCTGTTTCATTCGCCAGGTTCCGTCGGCTGCGTCCGGCGGCCGCGGCTTGAATGGTTTGATCTTTTTCTTTACTCGAAAATTCCAGGACACGTCAGTGATGATGTCCTTCATGATCGGAAACGCTTTCATCGGTTCGATCCGCACCGGTTTGTCCATCGGCAAGTCACTTAACCGCGTCATGCACATTAGTTTCGGCATTCCATTCACCTCGGCCGAGCAGGAGCCGCATTTCCCAGCTTTGCAATTCCAACGACAGGCGAGATCGTTTGCCTGCGTGCGTTGAATATCGTGGACCGCGTCGAGGACTACCATTCCTTCGGAGACTTCGATCGCATAATCGCGAAATTCGCCACCGTTCGCATCGCCGCGCCAGATTTTGAAGACTGCGTTCATTTCATTTCCTCAATCACGCGTTTCAAATAATCGGGCATTTCCGGCAAAGGTTCGAGCCGAACTTGCATGGAGCCGTCTGCAGCTTTGGCGACCAGGGTGTTCACCTTGGAAAACTTCTCGTCCTTATTGGGAAGATCCTCGCGAAATTGCGCGCCGCGGCTTTCTTTGCGCTCGATCGCGGCTTTCGTGATTGCTTCTGAGATTGTCAGCAGACTTTTCAGATCGAGAGCGGTATGCCAGCCCGGATTGAAATCGCGATTGCCAATAACCCCAACGTGCCCGGCCCGGTCCCAAAGTTTTCTCAATTCTTCCGAGGCGGTCTGCATTTCCTGCTCGTTGCGAACGATTCCGACGTTGTGTTGCATCAATTCCTGCAAGTCGCGTTGCACCGCGTACGGATTCTCGCCGGTCTCGTGCTCGAACGGCCGGAGCGCAGCGGCAACCGCAGTGTCGATCTGGCGGTTATCGACCTCGCCTAACGAATTATCGCGAGCGTAGCGCGCGGCAAACTCGCCAGCCCGTTTGCCAAAAACCAGCAGGTCGGACAGCGAATTGCCGCCCAGGCGGTTTGCGCCGTTGATTCCTGCTGCGCACTCGCCGGCCGCGAATAATCCGGGCACACGCGACATTTCGGTATCCGGATCAACGTGGACGCCGCCCATGATGTAGTGAGTCGTCGGCCCCACTTCCATCGGCTCCTTGGTAATATCGATATCGCCGAGCGCTTTAAACTGATGATACATGCTCGGCAGTTTGCGTTTGATGTGCTCTTCGGCGTTCGAGATTTTTTCTTTGATCCACGAAATGTCGAGATAAACGCCGCCATGCGGCGTTCCGCGTCCTTCTTTGATCTCGCGGACGATGCAACGCGCGACGTGATCGCGGGTCAATAACTCCGGCGGGCGCCGCGCATTTTTGTCGCCGGTGCAATATCGCCAGCCTTCCTCCGCGTTATCGGCGGTTTGGGCGCGATAATTGTCCGGGATCGCGTCAAACATGAATCGCTTTCCCTCATTGTTCGTTAAGATCCCTCCCTCACCTCGCACGCCTTCGGTCACCAGCATGCCGCGCACACTCGGCGGCCAGACCATTCCAGTCGGATGAAATTGAATGAACTCCATGTCGATCAATTCAGCGCCGGCGTGATATGCCAGGGCGTGTCCATCCCCCGTACAATCCCAACTGTTGCTCGTGATCTTGTAAGCTTTTCCAATTCCGCCGGTGGCGAGCACGATCGCTTTTGCCCGAAAAAGTTTGAAACGGCCGCGTTCCCGGTCGTAACCAAACGCGCCGGCAATCCGATTGCCATCCTTCAGCAAAGTGAGGATGCAAATCTCCATGTGGACGTCGATTCCCCGATGCACGCCGGTGTCCTGCAAGGTGCGGATCATTTCCAACCCGGTCCGATCCCCCACGTGGGCTAATCTCGGATATTTATGGCCGCCGAAGTTGCGTTGCAAGATCCGGCCGTCTTCTGTCCGATCGAACACTGCGCCCCAGGCCTCGAGTTCGCGCACTCGAGCAGGCGCCTCTTTGGCGTGAAGTTCGGCCATTCGCCAATTGTTGACGTACTGCCCGCCGCGCATTGTATCGGCGAAGTGGACCTGCCAGTTGTCGCGGTCGTCAACGTTAGCGAGAGCGGCTGCGATTCCGCCCTCGGCCATTACGGTGTGAGCTTTGCCGAGCAAACATTTGCAAACCATCCCGACCGAAACTCCGGCTGCTGACGCTTCGATCGCCGCGCGCAGTCCGGCTCCGCCGGAGCCGATGACAAGAACGTCGTGAGTAAACGTTTCGTATTCGGCCATTGCCTAAATGATGCGCCAGTCGTGCCAGATGCCCATCGCACACATCCGCACATAGACGTCCGAAAAGCCGACCCAGAACAAACTCATCCACGCCCAAAGCATATGGCGCCGATTGAGACAACTGACGCAGGTGTAGGCGCGATCGCACACCTTGGACTCGGACAATTGATCGAGAAATCCGCCGACCAGATGCCGAAGCGAATGACAGCCAAAAGTATAGCCGCCGAGCAGATATACGTTGACCGCCAATACGAGCGTTCCAACCCCGATGCCGAAGTGGCCAGCGAACCACAGCGCTTTCCAAACGTCGTAGGCAAGAATGATTATGAAAAACAACGCGATGTACATGAAATAGCGGTGAATGTTTTGCATGATCAGCGGGAA
>JAJPJU010000197.1 GCA_021324035.1 Spartobacteria bacterium
GCAGTGTGCTCGTGCCATACTTTGGCGTCACCGTTGATGGAGCCGGTGGTGAGCTCTTTTGGAGACGCGCTGGCCGAAAGCAACGCGGCCGCAACAACAAAAAAGACGGTAATAATAGTAAGAGTAAATTGACCGATCGTTTTCACATAAGTTAGCGTCCAGCATGCGCCTGCGGTCATTTGTCCGGCCAATATCTTCTTGGTAGCACATAATACTTTTGAGGTATCGCCGTCTGTATGTGCGAGAGACGTCTGTCATAAATCGGAAAATGTTTGGCATTAACCTGTCGGGTCAGTTTACCTAGGTGTCTTAGCCTCAATGGAACTTCGTCATCTACGCTACTTCGTCAGCGTTGCGGAAGCGCTGAGCTTCACAAAAGCCGCTGAAAAGCTGCACACCGCACAGCCTTCACTCACGCGGCAAATTAAAGATTTGGAAGAGGAACTCGGTGTCCGGCTTCTGAACCGGACAAAGCAAAAGGTGAGCCTGACAGATGAGGGCCGCTCCTTTCTCGCCGACGCCAAACGCGTTCTTGCTCTCGCGGCCGAAACCGTCGAGTCGGTCCGGCGATTACACAGCGGCGAGGCTCGATCGCTCAATGTAGGATACGTGAGCAATCTCTTTTACGATCTTCTGCCCAAGACTCTCGCTTCCTTCCATCAATCGTTTCCCACCGTTTCGGTTAATCTCTTCGACCTGTCCTGCGGCGAGCAGTTTCGTGCGCTCGAAAATGGCAAGCTCGATCTTGGTTTCGTTGGGTTGCATGAGCCAATTGCGCGGCGGGGATTGGAATTTCAAACTGTTGTGTCCTACAAAACCGTCGCCGCGTTGCCGACAGACAATCCACTGACGAGAAAAGTGACGGTGCACCTGAAAGATCTTGCCTCCATGTTTTTCATCGGAATGTCCGAATCGAGTTATCCCGGATATCGCGATTGGTTAACCAAAACGTGTCGGCGCGCGGCCTTTACACCCAAAGTCTTGCAAGATGTCGATCTTGAACGAACGATGATTCATTCCGTAGCCGCAGGATTGGGTGTTGCCCTCGTACCGGAGCAATTAAGAAAGCTCGAGCACGAGAATGTCGTGTTCCGGCCGCTCAATCCCACCGTGGCGACGGAAGGGTGCGTCGCATGGAGAAACGAGAATCCATCGGTTGCTTTGCAAGCTTACGTGCGGATCGTCGAACAAGTTGGTCGAAGCATCCGCTAATCTTCGAAATCACGGTGTTCGAGAAAACAACCTTCGTTATCCGCGGACTCGACAGCGGCGCACTAAACACGGATTGTCCGTGCGAGATGCTGAGCCTAACGAACGCGCTGGAGAGAAGTAATTTGTTTGATCTCGCTCCGCGCAATTTTGGAGCCTAGGGGATTCGAACCCCTGACCTCCTCAATGCCATTGAGGCGCTCTACCAACTGAGCTAAGACCCCGAAAGTGAAGTCAGACTTTAGTTTTTCGCCCGGCGATTGCAACTAGCGAGCGACAATCGAAATCTTCGAGCGCTCGGCCAATTCGACAACTTTATCCCGCTCGAGCAGCAAAGTTTTGCCGGCTTCGACCGCGATAACCCGCAGCTTTGCGTCCGCTGCGATTTTGATCGTTTCGACGCCGATTACCGGAACGTCGAAGCGCATGTCCTGTTTCGGCTTCGCGACTTTGATCATCACCGCGCCCTCGCGGGCAAGCGCGCCGCCGCGTTTGATCGCGTCATTCGTTCCTTCAAAAGCTTCGACTGCCAAGACCGTCCCGTTTTTCACGATAATCGTCTGACCGATATCGAGGCGGGCGATTTCCTTCGCAACATTCCAGGCGAGATCGACGTCATCTTCTTCTACACGCGACAACTTCTGCCCCGCGATTAGCCCCTTTGTTGCGAGTTGATCGTCCATGAACGTTATCGCCGGCAGAAGATCGACATTCACTTTTTTCAGCTCGCCGGCAATTGCGGTGAAGATCGACTCCGCATTGCGCTGCTTGAGTTTTGCCAGCACCACGAGCGCTTTCACATCCGGACGAAGATCGAACAAATTCTTGGGCGCGATCTGTCCGGCCATGATCGCTTGGTGGACTTTGTGATCGCGAAAAAACTTCAGGAGCTTACCGAGCTGTCCTACGCGCAGCCATTCCACGGTGTCGGCGTTTTTCTCGATCGACCGATCGGTTTCATCAACGAATGCAGCCGCGACGATTTGTTTTACGCCGGATCTGCGCGCAGCCTGGGCCAATTCTCGTGGATAAACGCCGTTGCCTGCGATGATTCCGAGAATTTGTAGCGGTGCTTGTGCCAAGCACCGAATCTGAATCAAGCAGGCGCTTGACACAAGCGCCTCTACAACTGGCTAGCTGTGATGGCGGCGTTTTACGTGCAATTGCGCGAGTGCCTTCGACAGGGACGTCTGAATGGCGGCCAATTGCTCCGGCGTGGTATCTTCCTTCATCGCCGCCTGTGCCCGAGCGACGGCAGCTTCGGCAGCCTCGAGATCGATCTTCTCTGATTGCATGGCCATGTCGGTCAAAATCGAAATGCCGTCAGCTTTAATCTCAACAAACCCTTCGCCGATGGCCATCGCAGTTTGGCGGCCACCTTTCAGGATTCGAAGCTCGCCCGGTTTCAGCGCAGTCAGCACCGGAACGTGATTAGGGTAAACGCCGAGCTCGCCCTCTGATCCGGGCAAAGTGACCATCTCAACGTCCTCGGAATAAATTTTTTCCTCGGGCGTAACGATCTCGAGCTTCAGCGTCGCGGCCATACTAGGCTGCTTTCTCCTTAACCGAATCGATATTGCCCTTCATGTAGAAATCCGATTCGGGCACTTCGTCATGTTTGCCTTCGAGAATTTCTTTGAACCCCTTCACCGTTTCCGAAATCGGCACGTATTGGCCCTTGGTTCCGGTGAACACTTCGGCAACGTGGAACGGTTGGCTGAGGAAACGCTGGATTTTGCGAGCGCGATGGACCATGAGTTTGTCCTCCGGGCTGAGCTCATCCATTCCAAGAATCGCGATGATGTCCTGGAGATCCTTGTAGCGCTGCAACACTCGCTGCACGCCACGCGCGACGCTGTAATGCTCTTCGCCCACGATTTCAGGCGCAAGTGACTTGGACGTCGACGCCAATGGATCGACCGCCGGATAAATTCCGAGCTCGGCGATAGCTCGCTCAAGCACAATGGTCGAATCGAGGTGTGCGAACGTGTTCGCCGGCGCCGGGTCGGTAAGATCGTCCGCCGGGACATAGACCGCCTGAAACGACGTAATCGAGCCTTTTTTGGTGGAAGTGATTCGTTCCTGAAGATCGCCCATTTCGGCAGAAAGGGTTGGTTGATAACCCACCGCGCTCGGGGTTCGGCCGAGCAGCGCGGAAACTTCAGAGCCTGCTTGTGAAAATCGGAAAATGTTGTCGATGAACAACAAAACGTCCTGGTTACGTTCGTCCCGGAAAAATTCCGTCATGGCCAACGCCGAAAGCGCAACCCGCAAACGCGCGCCCGGCGGTTCATTCATCTGTCCGTAAACCATTCCGACTTTCGACTTGGAAAGATCTTTCTGGTCGATGACGCCCGCTTCGCTCATTTCCTTGTAAAGATCGTTGCCTTCACGAGTGCGCTCACCCACCCCGGCGAACACTGAAACGCCGCCGTGCCCCTTGGCGATGTTGTTGATGAGCTCCATGATGACGACGGTCTTACCGACGCCCGCTCCGCCGAACGCGCCAACTTTGCCGCCTTTCGAAAACGGGCAGATCAAGTCGATGACTTTGATTCCAGTTTCAAGGATCTGGACCTTCGTATCCTGCTCAGTCAGCTGGGGAGCCGGACGATGAATCGGATAACGCTTTGTGAATTTGACCGGACCGCGATTGTCGACCGGATCGCCAGTAACGTTAAATACGCGACCGAGCACGCCTTCGCCGACGGGCACGCTGATTGGGCCGCCGGTATCATTGACCTGCATGCCGCGTTTCAATCCTTCGGTCGACGACATCGCGATTGAGCGAACCCATTTCTCGCCGAGATGCTGTTGTACTTCGAGGGTGAGCTTGGTCGGATTGCCGTTGACTTCGTACTCGATTTCGAGCGCGTTATAAATTCTCGGCATGCTTTTTTCGTCGGAGAACTCCACGTCCACAACCGGGCCGATGACTTGAACGATATTTCCTTTATTCATAAATATTTTAACCGCCGAGCGCCATTTGCGCGGTCGCGATCTCGAGCAACTCGGTCGTGATACTGGCCTGGCGCATTTTGTTGTATTCGAGGGTGAGATCCTTGATGAACTGAACCGAGTTATCGGTCGCATTCTTCATCGCGACCATCCGCGCGCTGTGCTCGGAGGCGCGCGCGTCGAGGATCATCTGGAATACCTGATATTCGACATAGTAGGGCAACATGATGTCGAGAACTTGAAGCGCGTTTGGCTCGAAAATGTAACCGACCATCGGATCCACCCCCTCCGCTCCATCGGCTTTTTCGCCCTTGGGCAAATCAAATGCACTGATCGGCAACAATGTTTGCCGGACCGGCTTTTGATTCACCGTGTTGATGAAATGCGTGTAGAGAATCGAAACCTTGTCGACGTCGCGGCTGAGGAATTTCTCCATGCAGAATTTTGAGAGCGGCTTCGTCTCGACAAAACTCGGGGCGTCTTTTAGTTCGAAATCAGCAAGCAGCTCGCGCTTGGTGCGCGCCACGAATTGACGCGCCTTTTTCCCTGTGACGACGAAGTTTGTTTTTGCCTGGTCGAAATTGGCGGCTTCGCGAAAAAGATTGGTGTTGAGAGCGCCGGCCAGGCCTTTGTCCGTGCTGATGATCAGCACGAGTTCTTTTTTGACCTCACGAACGTCCAGGAGTGGATGAAAACGCGGATCCGTTCGTTTTTGGAGCGATACCAGAACGCGGTTCATCAATGAGGCATATGGCCGGCCGGCCAGAGCGTGCTGTTGCGCGCGACGCATCTTCGAGGCCGCGACCATCTGCATCGCCTTGGTGAGCTGGCCGATGTTTCGGATCGATTTGATCCGGCGCCGTATGTCCTGTGTGTTTGCCATTACTCGTTAGGTAAAAATCAATGCCAGGTCGTCTTGAATTCCTGCATCGCGCCTTTGAGCTGCGCTTCCAGGTCTTGATCGATCTGTTTCTTGTCCTTGATCGTAAGCAACAACTGGCCTTTCCGCGTTTGCAGCCAGTCTTGCAGCTTGAGCTGAAATTCTTTTACCCGATCCACTGGCACATCATCGAGAAAACCGTTCTGCATCGCCCACATGATCGCGACCTGTTCCTCGACCGGAATCGGATTGTATTGCTTTTGCTTGAACAACTCGACGATGCGTTGACCGCGGTCGAGCCGCGCCTTGGTCGCCGCATCCAGATCTGAACCGAACTGCGCGAACGCCGCGAGCTCACGGAATTGGGCAAGGTCCAGCTTCACTTTGCCGGCCACTTGTTTGATCGCCTTGATTTGCGCAGCGGAACCGACTCGGCTGACCGACAGACCGACTGAAATGGCCGGACGCACGCCCTGGTAGAACAGATCGGTTTCGAGATAAATCTGGCCGTCCGTAATCGAAATTACGTTCGTTGGAATGTAAGCCGACACGTCGCCAGCTTGCGTTTCGATGATCGGCAACGCCGTCAACGATCCGTTGCCAAAATCCTCGCTCACCCGCGCGGCTCGTTCGAGCAAACGCGAATGGAGATAAAAAACATCGCCCGGATAAGCCTCGCGCCCGGATGGACGCTTCAAAACGAGCGAGACCTGGCGATATGCGACCGCGTGCTTCGACAAATCGTCATATATAATTAGCGCGTCCATTCTGTTATCCATGAACCATTCGCCCATCGCGGCCCCGGCAAACGGAGCGAGATACTGATTCGTCGCCGTGTCGGAAGCCGGCGCGGAAATAATCGTGGTGTAAGGCAGCGCACCTTCGCGTTGAAGAACGTCGAGAGCGCGCGCGACATTCGAATTCTTCTGTCCGATCGCGACGTAGATGCAATAGAGCGGGCGATAATCTTTATCACCATCTTCCTCGGCCGCTTTGTTCAAACGCGCCTGGCTGATGATCGTGTCGATCGCAATTGTGGTTTTGCCGGTGGAGCGGTCGCCGATAATCAACTCGCGTTGACCGCGCCCGATCGGAATCATTGCGTCGATCGCCATGATACCGGTTTGGACCGGCTGGCTGACGCTTTTTCGTTTAATGACGCCCGGAGCGATCTTCTCCAACGGATAAAATGTTTCGCTCTTGATCGGTCCTTTGTCGTCCAACGGCTGGCCAAGTGTGTTTACCACGCGTCCGAGCAGCGCTTTGCCAACAGGGACGGAAAGAAGCTGTCCGGTAGTTTTCACTTCGTCGCCTTCCGCGACTTTAGTTGTGTCGCCGAGCAAGATCGCGCCGACTTCGGTTTCTTCGAGGTTCAAGGCGAGTCCGAACACGCCGTTCTGGAATTCAATCATTTCGTTCAACATCACGTCGCTCAAACCCTCGATGCGCGCGACGCCGTCACCGGTTTCGCGGACGACGCCGACGTTGCTTTTGGTCGTCGATGTTTTCAGGCCCGCGATTTTCGTTTCAATTTCTTCAAGAATGCTGCTCATGGTATTTTGTTTAAAGTTGTTGTTGAAGCCGTTCCAATCGGTTCTGCAAAGTTCCGTCCCAAACATCGCTGCCCACCCGGACCCGCATTCCGCCCAGCAGGGCAGGATTCACCGAAAATTCGGTGGTCAAATCGTTCCCGTATTTTCGATTCAACCGGTCCACGATTTGAGTCGACATCTGAGAATCCAGTTTCACCGCGCTTTCGATCCGGGCGTGTCGCTTCTCAATCTCGAGTCGCAACAAGCGCTTGTAATACTGCAACACGTCGATGTAACGCCGCGGCTTTTTTGTGATCAGGGACTGGACCAGCGCAGTGATTTTGCCGTTGTCCAGTTGCGCGTCAGTAAAGCTGGCCCGCAGCATCCCGCGAGAAAGTTGCCGGATCTCTTTGTTGATTTTCATCAGGCGACCTGTCGCGCTGCTTCCTCCTGCAAACGTTTTTGATCGTCGCTGGTCAGAACCTTGCCGGTGATCTTGGCAGTAGTCTCGACCACCAGATGACCGAGTTCACGTTTCAAGGCCTGCATTTGGCGCTCGTGTTCGAGAGCTGCAGCCTCCTTCGCTTTAACAACGATTTGTTCGGCTGCGGTGATCGCTTCCTGCTGTTTGCGCTCGGAAAGATGAGCCGCGCTGTCACGCGCTTCGTCGATCATTCTTTGCCCATCGGCGTTGGCCTTGGACACGATTTCCTGATAACGCGTTTCTGCTTCAGCGAGTTGTTTGCGGATTTTCTCCGCATTCAACTGGCCTTCCTCGATTTTTCGCCGTCGATCTTCGAGAATGGCAAGAATCGGCGTGTAAGCGAAGCGGCGGAGAAGAAACGCGATAATGCAGAAGCTGATGACCTGCGACAGAAAAAGCTTCCAATTCCAGCCGAAGGTGTCGGCTGTTTCGCGCAAAATGTCGGCAGCGCCTCCGCTGGTCGCGGCAATGAACAAATTCATAACCTAAAGTTCGGGCGCAACATCAATTGCCCCCGCTAAAATTAATGAACGAGAAACAACGCGTAGAACACGATCGCCTCGGTCAACGCGATGGCGAGAATTCCGTGCACGAGCACTTGCGTGAATGCACCGGGATTACGGCCGACCGCGCTGGTCATTCCCAGTCCGGTCAAACCTATTCCGATTCCGACGCCCATCGCGGCGAGCCCTACGTGAATGCTTCCGCCCATTTCTGCTAGTATTGGTAGTATCATATTTTGTTAGTTGGTTTTGGGATCTCGTCATGAAATCCCGAAAATTAGTGTGCGTGTTCCGGTTCCTCCTGGTGTTCTGCGATCAACATCGTAAAAACGGCACACAAAAGCATGAAAACAAGCGCTTGGACCACCCCGACAAGCAATTCCAGAATATAAAACGGGATCGGCAGAATCGGCGAAAGCCAGGGAACGATGGTGGACATTACCTCTAAAATGCTTTCGCCAGCGTAGATGTTTCCGAACAATCGAAAGCTCAGCGCGATCGGGCGAAATACGATCGAAATCACTTCGAGCCAGCCAACCGCAAAGAAAATCACGACCATGAGGATCTTTATGATTCCGGTCGTTTCACCTTTTGGCCCAAACATATGCTTCAGGAATCCACCGACGCCGTTGGCCTGAATCGCCCAAATGAACCACATGACAAAGAAAACGGCCGACATTGCGGTCGTCATATTCAAATCCGCGTTACCGCCACGAAAGAGCGGCCGATTGATGTGAAAACTTCCGGTCGGATCGTATTGACCCCAGCCGACGGTGCCGATGCCGGGTATGAGTCCGCACCAGTTCACGAACAGAATGAAAATGAAAGTCGTGGCGTAAAACCAAAATCCCTTTCTCACCAGCTCGCGGCCAATAATGTTTTCCAGAAAGTTGTAAAGACCTTCGACCAGCCATTCCCAGAAATTTTGGGCGCCACTCGGGATCGGTTTAACGCGACGAGTGGCAATCTGGGCAAAAACGATGATCGCTATCGCAACGATCCATGTGACCAGCATCGAATTGGTAATTCCGAAACCGTGGCCGAAGTCCACCAGCATCTGTGGCTTTAGCGAAACGCCCTCGTGTTCCGCGCTCGGCGCGGCTTCAGCAGCGAACGCCGACGTCGCAAAAATCGCGCTGCTCGCCA
>JAJPJU010000264.1 GCA_021324035.1 Spartobacteria bacterium
GGAAAGTAAACGCGATTGGGGCCGCGCTCAGGATTTCGTCCAGGCTATGTGGTTGATGTTGCAACACGATAAACCCGACGACTACGTGGTTGCGACAGGCAAAGCACATTCGGTACGGGACTTTGTCAAAGTTGCGTTCGCGATGGTGGATCTGCAGTGGGAACAATATGTGAAACGCGACGCCGCATTCGATCGACCGATTGAACCTGCGCGGTTGGTGGGTTGTGCCGACAAGATTCGAAAAACGCTTGGATGGAAACCAAACGGAACATTTCAGGATCTCGTTCGAGAAATGGTGAAGGCGGAACTCGAAGTGCTAAGTGCTAAGTGCTAAGCGCAAAGCCGGGGAGCTAAGCGGGAAGCTGAAGGCGGAAGTTGAGCAAGAGTTGAGAAGAACTTGAGCAAGCGTTGAGAGAATCTGCCTTTTTCTTCTCAACAACTCAACGTCTCAACTCCTCAACGAAGTTGTTTGAGTGGCGGCAACAGAATTGAAACCCTGGCCACGCGTCAATTAAGCGCGAGCAGGCGAACAACGCCGAATCGATTCGAATTCGTCCAGCAGCGCAATCAAACCTTTCGCGAAATCAGAGCCGGTGAACCGGCGCGCGCGCTCTTTGCCGCGGCGAATCAATTCATCGCGTTTGATCTTGTCCTGAGAAAGAATCTTCAGAGCGGATGCGATTTCCAGATCGTTCGACGGATTTACGCGAATCGCCGCGTCTCCGAGTTGTTCGCTGGCGCCGGGAACATCAGCCGCGATAACGGGACAACCGAGTCCGAATGCTTCCAGTGGCGGCAGGTTCTCGGGTCCAAAAAAGCTGACGTAACAAAGGCAGAGGGCGCTTTGATAGAGCGCTCTCAATTCGTCGCGGGAAACGTACCCGAGGAAAAATATCTGATCGCGCAGTTGCAGTTTGTCGACCATTTCGCGGACAGAACCCTCGTTGCCTTGATCGGACCCGGTAAACACGACCGGCACCCGCAGACTGTCGACTTCCTTGAGGCGGGCGACGGCTCGCAAAATTGCCGCGTGATTTTTGTGGCTCCAAAATTGGGCCGGATAAAAAACGTAATTCGACGGCAGGTTGAATCTCGCCAGCGTATCGGCCACGGAAGCAGTTTCATCCAAGGCGAAGGAGGGCGTGGGGTGGGGAAGGATTCTAATCTTCTGATCCGGGACGTTGTAAAACCTCTGCACTTCGTTCTTTCCCGCCTGCGTCCCGACGATGACAAACGTGGCGTGCTTCAAGACATGAGAATAAAATGTATCACGATGCTCCAACATTCCGTTCGCGCTGACCTCCGGGAAATGGGGCTGCAACCTATGCTGCAGATCCCAGACGATTGCCGAGAACGGAATCGTTAATGTGACTGCTTCAAAAGTCGTGTTCAGGAAAAACTCAATGCCCTCGCGATTGAGCACGCGGTCGATCCATTTGTATTCCCAGGGAAATCTTCGTTTGCGTCGAACGAAACGATCCGAGAGCGGCCGCTTGAGGGAAACAGATCGAAAACCTGGAGGTTTGAGGGAGTTTTTAGCGCCGCGGAATCCTTCGAAGATCACGAACTCGTGCTTTGAAGCCGGCGCGAGCTTGAGGATCTGATCGAAAATTTCCTGCTCAAACGTGTAACCGCCACCGATCTCTTTCGGCGCGATCGGCGATAAGATGCCGACCCTCATGTTTTGCGGGCGACGGCGACGACGTGCCAGGTGTCGTCAGTGATTCGCTCGTCGTTTTCAAAGCCGGCGAAGAATTTCAGCGGTTCGAGTTTCGCACTGGAAACAAGAGTGCGCATTTCGTCGACAGCAAAGTATCGATTCGTGTGCGTCTCTCGTAGTGTCGAATAAGTTCCGTTATCATTTAGCTGGTAGACGGTATAATCGACCACCGCCCATCGATTCTTGCGATCGAGGGTTGTTTCCGAAATTCGAACGATCTCGCTTTTCGAAGTTTTCCATCGGCGGACACGCACGGGAGAATATTGGTCCATCATCGCCGCAGCGTGCCAGAATTCGAAAATGAGAAGGCCGTTCGGACGGAGGTGTTCCCGAATATTTCCGAACGCCTCGTGGAGTGCCTCGGCGGTCTTCAGATAACCAATGGAGTCGAACAAACAGACCACCGCGTCGTAGTCCTTCGCCGGCATTTTGAGAGTTCGCATGTCGGCAAGCGCGAAGACAATCTTCGAGTGATTCATAGCGGCGCGCCGGCGCGCGATTTCCAACATATCGGGTGAGCGATCCGTAGCGGTGATTTGGTAACCGAATTTCTCGAGCTCGATCGCGTGGCGGCCGGTCCCGCAAGCCAACTCCAAAGTCTCCCGCACTGGAGCGCGGGCAAACTTTTGCAGACAATCATGCACAAAGGCGGCTTCCTCGGAGTAGGGCTTGTCCGAGTAAAACAAATCGTAAAGCTCGGCGTAGCGCCCGCCGTACACGCTCATGCCGTGACTTTCGTTCCGCTCGTTTCGGCGATGTGCGAGATTGTTTCAGAGATCTCGCGAATTGTTTTTTCCGGCAAGGTGTGACTCGACGGCAAATAGAACCCGGTCTGCCAAAGTGATTCAGCCACCGGACATTTGACCGATCGATAGCCGGATTGTTTCTGCAACGCCGGCTGCAAATTCATCGGACAAAAGAATGTCCGCGTGTCGATCCCGGCTTCGCGTAACCTTGCCTGCAATTCGTCACGGCCCATTCCAAATTCCGGCTGCACCGCAACGCCGTACATCCAATAAACGTGCCGGCCGGAGTTGGCCGGGGCCGGAAGGGTCAGGCCGCGCACGTTTTCCAGGAATCGGTCATAAGTTTTCGCGACGCGAATTTTTTCCGCGATAACCTTTTCGATCTTGTTGCATTGGACCAGGCCCATCGCGGCCTGGTAACCGGTCATTCGAAAATTATAACCGGCAATCTCATGCCTAAACCGCGGAGTGGTGAATGCCAGATTCCTCAAAAGCTTCAGTTTCTCGGCAAGCTTCGGATTGTTTGTGGTGATCATCCCACCTTCGCCGGTGGTGATGATCTTGTTGGCGTAAAAGCTGAAGCATCCCATTTCGCCGAAGCTGCCCGTCTTTCGATCTCGAAATGTTGCGCCGTGGGATTCGGCGCAATCTTCAATGACGGCCAAATGATGCTTGCGTGCGATCTGGCAAAGGCGATCCATGTCGACCGGGTGACCAAATAGATGCACCGGAATAATCGCGCGGGTGCGAGGGGTGATCAGGCCCTCGATCAGATCGAGATTCAAATTCCAAGTTCGGGGCTCGGAATCAACCGGAACCGGAACGAGATTGTTATGATATGCGGCAAGGGCGGTGGCGATGTTGGTGGATGCGCTGACCAGGATTTCATCACCGGGTTTTAGATCGAGGGCCGCGACCGCGAGCTGGAGCGCCGCACTGCCGCTGCTGACCGCGATTCCGTATTCGCAACCGCAGTAATCCGCGAACGCTTCCTCGAAACGCGGGATCGATTCGCCGAACGAACCGGAGATTTCACCGCGACGGATCGCTTCGGCGACGGCCTCGATTTCTTCTTCTCCGATGTCCGGCTCAAAAACGGGAATCATAATAAAGGAGGGACAAGTGACTAGTGACAAGTGGCCAGCAAGAGATTGAAGTAGTGACGAGTGACATGTGACGAGTGACGAGCAAGAGATTGAAGTAGTGACGAGTGAC
>JAJPJU010000224.1 GCA_021324035.1 Spartobacteria bacterium
GCGCTGAGATTTCCCATGGCTAAAATCGTAATTATTGATGACGAACCCGCGATGGTTGAGGTGATCGTGACCCTCTGTCGCGAAAAAGGACACCAGGTTTTCCCATTCAACGCTCCCTCGAAGGCGATCGAGCAGCTCGACGCCATTCAACCCGAAGTGGTGATCACTGACATAAAAATGGAGACGATGACCGGCTTCGATGTGTTGCGACATGTCCGCGAGCATCAGCGGCAAACGTCCGTCATCCTGATCACTGCCTTCGGATCCGCTGAAACCGCCGTTCAAGCGATGAAGATGGGCGCGCGGGATTATATCTTGAAGCCGTTCAAGATCGATGAGCTGCAAACCCGCATTCAGATGGCGCTCGATTATCAGGCCGCTGTCGGCGAAGTCACGTATCTCCGCAAAGAGCTCAAAGAAAAACACAAGCTGGAGAATATCATCGGCACGAGCGGCAAGATGGAGCACGTCTACAATTTGATCAGCAAAGTGGCTGATACCGACAGCACCGTGTTGATTGTCGGCGAAAGCGGCACCGGCAAGGAACTCGTTGCCCGTGGTCTGCATTTCAACAGTAATCGCCAGCATCATCCGTTTGTGGCGATCAATTGCAGCGCATTGCCCGAGAATTTGCTCGAGTCCGAATTGTTCGGCCACAAGAAGGGCTCCTTCACCGGCGCGGTCGCAGACAAACGCGGTTTGTTCGAGGAAGCGAACCTCGGCACGATTTTCCTCGATGAAGTGAATTCAATGGCGCCGCAGCTCCAGACAAAACTTTTGCGCGTGCTGCAGGAACGCGAAGTGAGGCGGGTCGGCGACAACAAAAGCTCGCCGGTCAACGTTCGCGTGATCGGCGCGACGAATGAACGTCTCCAACCCAAATTGAAAGACGGAACGTTCCGGGAAGATTTGTATTACCGGCTCGCCGTGATCCCGATTGAGATTCCGCCGTTGCGCGATCGACTCGAAGACGTGCCGTTATTGGTGAATCACTTTTTGCAGAAGCAGGCGAGCGCGACCGGAGGCGAACCGAAAAAGATCGATCCTGTCGCGGTGGATATTTTGTGTCACTACCATTATCCGGGCAACGTCCGTGAATTGGAGAACGCAATTGAGCGCGCCTGCGCCCTTTGCGATAACAATCTCATTCTGCCCGCGGATTTACCTCCGCATATTGTCGATCACGCACACGACAGTAAGATCGACCAAGCGATCGCTAACATGCCGGTAGGACAGACGCTGGACGAGTTCGTTCAACAACAAGAGCGCAATTACATCGAGGCGACGCTGGCCCACTGTGACGGATCACGGGAAAAAGCCGCCAACATGCTCGGAATCAGCATGGCCACGCTCTATCGCAAGATCGAGCCGAAGAAGAAGTAGGTTTGGTCGCTTAGCCGCGTTTGGCGAAAATTTTCAACTCGTCTGCTGCCTGCTGAATTTCCTCCAATTGCTGGAGAGTGGCGAGTTGTCGCTTGAGAACTTCGTCGTTGGCAGCTTTGATTTTTTCTAGAGTTTGAATCGCGGCCTGGGTCGTGACCTGATTTTCCGCAATCATTGCAGACTGCGATGATTTTGTGTTCGCTGTCACGCCAGCGGTAGCGGCTTGAACGATAATTGGCTGTTGCGCCGAAGACTGGCTTTGTGATGGCTGGGTTGAACCAACGATTAGACACGCGCCAATTAAGGCAATCGAAAGAAAACGAATGTTCATGGCTACTATTTAGGAGGAGGTTTTGGAGGCGGCTTATGGTTCCCTCCTGCGCGACTCATCAGGATTCGCGCAGTTCGAACCGTTTCGGCGAGGCCGCTTACTTTAGCTTCAATCTTGCCTTGGTTATCGGTCAGTTCGGCTTGTTTAGCCGTCAACTGCTGGACCAAACTGAAAAGCTGCTGGTCTGCAGTTGCGGGGGTCTGGGCGGAAAGCGAAGCCATCGTGAGAACAGCCGCGATTAAAATTCCAGCGATAAGTTTCATCAATTGCTCCTGGACGAGAAGATTCGCGAGACGCGGATTGTGTCTCCAATCGCCGCCAGTTTGGTTTCGATCTTACCTTGGTTGTCCGTAATTTGCGCCTGTTGCGCTTCCACTTCTTTGACCAGCTCTAGAAGTTTCGCATTTGGCTGAGGTGTCTGTGCGACGCTGAAAGGAATTACCAGCATGCTGCAGAGCGAAACGACGGTGAAAAACGCTTTCATTCGGGAAAGGGGCGGTTTTCTCGTTACGTAGCAATTCACGTTCCGGGCCTGGCACTCGGCACCGGATTCAGCCTGAATTGCAGTTGCGGCCCGTAACCTGCTTGCCTGTCGCTCGCCCGACAGTAAACTCCACGCTATGGCCGGACCTGGGATGTATCAGACGCAGAATCTTTCTCTGCAGCAAGTCCTCGCCCCTCAACTCCAGCAAAGTCTGCTTATCCTTCAGGCTCCTTTGCTTGAACTGCGGAACCTCGTTCAGCAGGAAATGGAAACCAATCCCGTGCTGGAGGAATTGGCGGACCCGCCAAACCCGGATGCGCCCGCCGAAGCTGAAACTCCCGCTGCCGACGACAATTTCAAAGAGGAGTTCGACCGGCTGGCCAAGCTCGATGAAGAGTGGCGCGATTACATGGCGCAATCGAGCAGCTATAGTGGCCGCTCGCAGGAAGCCGAAGAAAAACGCCAGTTCTTCTTCGATTCAATTCCGACCCAGGAAACGCTGCAACAGCACTTGATGGGACAGCTCAACCAGAATGTGTTGAATGCGGACGATCGAAAAACGGCGGAGCTCATCATCGGCAACATTGACGACAACGGTTTTCTCCAAACCACCCCGGACGAGATGGCGCTCAATACCGGGATTCCAAAAGAAGATTTCGAAAACATGCTCACGCTTATCCAAAGCTTTCATCCGCCGGGGGTGGGGGCGCGCGATTTGCGCGAGTGTTTGCTGATTCAGCTCAAACGGGAAGGCCGGCAAAACAGCCTCGAATACAAAATCGTCGCCGACCACATGCAGGATTTGGGTAAACGCCGGTTTCCGGAAATTGCGCGACGAATAGGGATCGGCGTCGAACAAGTACAGAAGTGCGCAAATAATATCGCTCAGCTCGATCCGCGGCCCGGCGCGATATTCGCCGAAGCACCCAAGAATTATGTTTTGCCTGACGTCACAGTTGAGAAAATAAACGGCAACTACCAGGTGATCCTCAATGGGGAACAAATCCCGCACCTGCGAATCAGCAATACTTACAAGGACATCATGGCGCAGGACCGCAACGGGAACGACGTGAAGGATTACATTCGCGACAAGATCCGGAGCGGGAAATTCCTGATCAAGTCCATTCACCAGCGCCAGCAAACCATTTCGAACATCTCCCACGAAATCGTAAAACGGCAGCGCGACTTCTTCGACAAAGGCTCCGCTTTTTTGAAACCGATGACCATGGTGCAGATCGCCGACGCGGTGGGAGTTCACGAAACCACGGTGAGCCGGGCCATCTCCGGCAAGTACATGTCTACCCCGCAGGGTGTATTCGAGATGAAGTATTTCTTTACCCCCGGTTACCAAACCGCGACCGGTGAATCGATGAGCAATACCAGTGTTAAGGAGGCAATCCTTGATCTGGTGAAAGGTGAAGCCGGTAATTCGCCCCTGAGCGACAAGGAAATTGTAGAGATTTTGAGCAAACGCGGGATCCCGATCGCCCGCCGCACCGTCGCCAAGTACAGGACAGAGCTGAATATTCTGCCGAGCAACATGCGGCGGCGATACTGAAGCGTCGCCTTCAGTCGCTAACAACAGATCTTGTTACTGGATGCTGGATTCTCGACGATTCATCGAGTATCGAGAATCAAGAATCCAGCATCTCCCCGCATGAAACCCTCGCTTCGTTCCAAGGTCATCGCCGAGTGGCGCGGTTTGCCGGAAAAAAGGGTGACGTATGACCGTTGGGCTGCGGCAGCCGACGTTTTGCCCGGCCTGTTGCAACGGCTCGGGCTGAAAGAAAGGTTGCATGAAACGGAGGTGGCCCAGGCGTGGAGCAAGATTGTGGGCGAATTTATCGCAGCTCATTCCGCTCCGATCGCATTGCGGGAGGGCGTGCTTTATGTCCGCGTCCTCCAGCCGGCATTGCATTACGAACTGGAACAGATCTCGAAGTCCGACATTTTGCGTAAGCTCAAACATCGATTCGGCCCAAAAATCATTCGTGACGTTCGTTTTCGGGTGGGTTAAGTGACGCGTCGAGATCAAGAGGATTTGATCAATGCGAGTCGGCGCCGAACACCAGATCCATATCGAGCAATTGAAAGTCTTTGCTCATGTCGGGGTTTCAGAAGCTGAGCGATCGAAGCGCCAGCGGCTGGTTCTCAACATTACGCTCTGGCCGGCGCACGATCTTCGCGATCTTAACGACGCGGTCAGCCGGACCGTCGATTACGCTGTTCTTTGCGAGGAAACAAAAACATATTTGGCCCGGCAGTCGCCCAAACTCATCGAAACATTGGCCAAGGATCTCACCGCTCATCTACTGAGAAGGTTTCGGCTTCAAAAAATCTGCCTCGAGATTCGCAAGTTCGTGTTGAAGAACGCCGCCTACGCGTCGGTCACAGTGATTCGCACTGCCGCTCTTGATTGATCCAATGCGTAAGGGACGATTTCGCAAACCTCTGGCTGCGGTTGCAGCGCGTTACAGTGAATCTCAATCGTTCGACCGCCGCCTGTATCGCAACGATATCGCCGGTTCGATCGCCCACGCCGAAGGGCTGGCCCGCGCCGGGATCATATCTGTCGCAGAAAAGAAAAAGATCGAAACCGGTTTACGCGAGATCGAGCGCGAAATCAGTGCGGGAAAGTTTGTCTGGGACGATTCACTCGAAGACGTCCACATGAACATTGAGAACGCGCTTACCAAAAAAATTGGCGAAGCAGGCGCGAAGCTACACACCGCCCGCAGCCGGAACGATCAAGTCGCTCTCGATTTGCGGTTGTACGTTCGGGACGAAATCGAGAAC
>JAJPJU010000362.1 GCA_021324035.1 Spartobacteria bacterium
AAGGCGACACCCATTACCTCGCCAGTTTGCCTCGCGCGCTGCCCGCGCTTCAGCGCGCCCAAAAGGCGCAAAGCAAAGTCGCGCGGGTCAACTTTGATTGGAGCGACCTTCGCGATGTGATCGCCAAAGTGGAAGAAGAACTCGGCGAGCTGAAGCAGGCGATCCGAAGCGAAAATCAAGCATCGATTGAAGATGAAGCCGGCGATCTCTTGTTCGCGGTGGTGAATCTGGCTCGCAAAAGCAAACTCGACGCCGAAACTGCGCTCCAATCGGCCACCGACAAGTTCGTCCGGAGATTTAATCTGCTTGAGGATGAACTGAAAATCCGCGGGAAGAAGCTGGGCGATGTTGGTCTCGCCGAATTGGACGAAATCTGGAACGAAATTAAGAAAACGCCGAACGCCCAACGTCCAACGCCGAATGTATGAATTCAGAATTCGATGTTCGTCGTTTAGCGTTGGACGTTTGCTTCTCTCCTGACATTGTTCATATTCCCCGTCCCCGATGCAGATCCTGATTAATGTCCTGCTGGCGATCTACGTTCTGGTAGCGCTGCTGATGGTCCTGGTGATCCTGATGCAACGCCCCAAGAGCGAGGGACTTGGTGCGGCTTTTGGCGGCGGGGTGACTGAGAATATTTTCGGGGCCCAGACCACCAACGTGCTGGTCAAGTTCACTTCGTGGCTGACTGCCATTTTCTTCATCTTGACCTTCGTTTTATCGATCTTGTATTCGCACAAGACCAGCCGCGACACTGGATTGCGTAACGAGTTGCTAAGGCAGCAAACCACCGCGGTGCCGTCGGGTTCGGCTCCGCCGGTTAATCCAAACGCGCCCGCCGTGCCAGCTCCCGGCGCCCCAGTTTTGCCGCAGTCGAACGCAAATCCCTCTGCGACAACTACGCCGCCGATTGTTCCGTCGGCTTCGCCTGCACCTTCGAAACCGAAGAGATAATCTGATTGCAGGATCAGATCACGCACGCCAGAATCCGGCGAATGCGTTTCAGGGCCGTGACTTTGATTGTTACGGCAACCGTCGCCTTTTCCGCACCGGCTATTCGCGCGCAGGACAATGGCGCGTTGCTCGACTTGTTGGTTAGAAAAAAGCTGATCACCGCTCAGGAAGCCGAGGAAGTTCGCGCCGAGCTTACCAAGGAATCCGCCGCCACGTCCGCGGGAAAATGGAAACTGTCGACGCCGGTCACCGAACTCGAGCTGTATGGCGACGCACGAGTTCGTTATGAGATTCGCAACGGCGAAACGCTGAGCGACGACACCCAACAGCGCGAGCGCGAACGTTACCGGCTTCGATTGGGATTGCGGGGAATTCTGGCCGACGATTGGTTTTTCGGGGTGCGTTTGGAAACAAGTACCAGTTCGCGGTCCACGAATGTCACCTTTGGGGACGAATCTTCCGGCGGCCCGTTCAACAAAGGCAGTGACGGAGTTTTCGTCGGTCAAGCTTATCTCGGTTACAAAGGTTTCAAAGACATCACGTTGACCGCTGGAAGAATGCAAAACCCGCTGGTCACCTCACTCATGGTTTGGGATCCCGACATCAATCCGGAAGGGTTGGCGGAGCAATGGAAACACACTTTCACTTTCGCCGGCTCGTCTGAACCAGCGACATATTCAAAGGATGGGATCGCGTTACCGGCAAAAGAGAAAGCGGACAGCTCAGGTTGGAAGCTCGATCTCTTCGCAAATTTCGCGCAATTCGTTTACGACGACGCCAACCCGGAAAATCCTCTCGGTCCGCGAGCAACGACAACGGCGAACGGCGGCCATCAACTCATTCCCAACACCGACGCGTTTTTACTTGCCTGGCAGGTCGGCGCAAAATTCACGTTCCCTGAAACGCTCTACGCTCAGATTGCGCCGACCTTCTATAATTATACCGGCAACGGCGACACCTTTAACATTCATTATCAGGGCGGCGATCCGCATCTTTCGAACTCGGCGTCGGTTGCCCAAAACCAGACCGGCATCAACAGCCTGCTGATCTTCGATATGCCCGCCGAGATCGGCTGGAAACTAGGTGATTTGCCGATGCGATTGTTCGCGGATTTCGCGGTGAATCTGGACGGCGACGATCGCGCCGCGGCAGCGGGCCATCCCAACAAGGGCGACCAGCGTTATGCGTATCAGGTTGGCGTCGGACTCGGTCAGTTAAAAAAGAAAGGCGACTGGCAGGTGAATGTTTTCTGGCAACGCCAGGATCAGTTCGCGCTCGATCCGAATTTGGTTGATACCGAATTTTGGGACAGCAAACTCAACCTGGAGGGCGTTGGCGTAACGGTTGACTACATGCTGAGCGACGCAGTTTGGATCCGGCTCCTTTACGGGTACGCGGAACGCGCCGATCGCGCCCTTGGAACCGGTGGACTGGGAGATATTGCGATCAATCCCCTGAAAAATTTCCAGCTATTTCAGGCGGACCTCAACGTGAGGTTCTAAAAAATCCTCGGATTCGGAGCGCGAATTTCACGCGCGCGAGTTAACGCAATTGTCACGTTGCCGTCATCTGGCCGTAACAATTGCTTTTTAGTTTTCGCTCGTCGCGGGGAGAGCTGAGGCGAAACGGCGCTCAACTCGCGATCCAACCCCGCGGCCAGGCCGCAATTTCAAAGGAGAATAATGTTTAAAAAAATCGCTCTCATCACAGTCTTGGCAGTTTTTCTGAGTCCTTCAGGGTTAATCTTCGGGCAAGACGACAGCGCTCTGCTGAATCTGCTCGTTAAGAAAAAAATCATCACCGAGAAAGAAGCAACGGAAGTGCGCGCAGAATTGAAAAAGGAGGCGGCATCCCGCCCTGCACCGCCAGCCGAAGGGCCGACCAGAATGCAAAAGACTTACGATGGAAAAACTTACGTCGAAAAAGAAGTTCCAGTTGAAAAGACCGCGGCCGAGAAGTGGAAATTGTCGACTCCCATTACCGAGATCGAACTCTTCGGCGACGTTCGACTGCGCTACTCCTACAACGGCGGCCAGAGCGACGACAATTCTCCACTGGGACCGCATGTCAATGGCATAGCCGGCCACGATGATTGGCAGGAGCGCGAACGCGAGCGTTACCGGATACGTCTCGGCTTGAAAGGAACGCTGTTAGACGACTGGCTCTTTGGAATTCGTCTTGAAACCGGCACCAGCCCGCGATCGACCAACGTGACGTTTGGCGACGATACCGCCGGCAACGGCCCCTTCGCCAAGGTCAGCGACAGCATCAATGTCGGGCAGGCATACATTGGCTATAAAGGTTTTAAAGACTTTATGTTTACCGGCGGCAAAATGCCGAATCCGCTGGTTAATACGCCAATGGTTTGGGACCCCGACATCAATCCGGAAGGTCTTGCTGAACAATGGAAACATACGTTCAGCTTTGGCGAAACTGGTGGCGAAATTGCGCCATATGGCAAAGACGGCAAGAACGTCGTTGCGGTGAAGCCGCAGCCGCTGGTGAAACTCGATATTTTCGTCAACCTCGCTCAATTCGTTTACGACGACGCAAATCCGGAGAATCCGCTCGGGCCTCGCGCGACGACGACTGGGCAAGTTGGAAGAGTTCGCAGGAGTCAGTTGGTTCCGAACACCGATGCGTTTCTCATGGCGTGGCAAGTCGGAGCGAAAGCGACGTTTCCGAAGGGCATCTTCTTCCAGGTCGCCCCCACGATTTACAACTACACCGGAAACGGCGACACGTTTAACATTCATTATCAAGGCGGTTCGCCCTTCGTCACCAACGCCGCGTCGCTGGCCCAAAATCAAACCGGGATCAACAGTCTCCTGATTTTCGACATGCCGATGGAATTCGGTTGGAAGCTTTGGAATCTGCCGATGCATCTGTTTGGCGATTTCTCGGCGAATTTTGAGGGCGACCAGCGCGCCAATGCCGCCGCCGCCACGCTTCCTCACGGCGTCATATCATCCGGTCACGGCGACCAGCGCTATGCATTTCAGGCCGGCGCGGGAGTTGGGCAGTTAAAGAAAAAGCACGATTGGCAGCTCGACGTTTATTATCAACTTTCCGAGCAGTACGCCCTCGACCCGAATTTGGTGGATGACGATATTTTCGACGGCCGTCAGAACATGGAAGGCGTTGTGGTTAAGGCGGGATACATGTTGAGCGATGCGGTCAGTGTGAACTTCTCCTATAACTACGGGTGGCGGCATGATGACAATCTCGGCACCGGCGGAACGGCAGTCGCCATCGGCATTAATCCGCTGGATCAGTACCAGCTGTTCTTCGCCGATCTGAACATAAAATTCTAAGAACAACGGGCGATTAAAATAAAAGGTTAGGTCAAAAAGCCCGCCGGGACAGTTTTCCGGCGGGCTTTTCATGTCAATAATACCCAGTTCGATTAATGAAACAGAAAGTCCTCTTTATCTGCGTCCACAACAGCGCGCGCAGCCAGATGGCGGCGGCATTGTTGAACCACCGCTGCGGCGATTCCTTTGAAGCAGAAAGCGCAGGTCTTGAGCCGGGAAGATTGAATCCATTGGCAGTGGAAACGCTTCGCGAGATCGGGATCGACATTTCGAACAACCAGACCCGCGCTGTCTTCGACGTTTTCAAATCCGGCAAGTTGTTTGCCTACGTGATCACGGTTTGCGACGAATCCGAGGCGGAAGGCTGTCCGGTGTTTCCCGGTGTGGCGGCGCGACTGCACTGGAGTTTTCCCGATCCGTCAAAGCTGACCGGTTCCCATGAAGAAAAGCTCGCGGGCACCCGCAAAATCCGCGATCAAATCCGCGACCGGATCGAAGGGTGGTGCCGCGAAGTCTGCAATTCGGGACCTGTTTCCTAAACGTCACGATGTTTTGACAATTCGTAACCTGACCGGATCGACGCGGCCGTTAGGTTGACGCATGCATATCGTAACGATTAAACGAACGGTCCCGAGAAAGAGATCCATCCGGCGATTGGCCGATGATTTCTTTGCGCTGGAAAATCAGGTCGAGTTCGCAATTGAAGCGCTTTTATTAGGGGCGCTCCTGGCGATGTCGGCCTGGCCGATTGCGGAGGCGGCGGAGGCGATTAATCGACTGATGTAAAAAACCGGTTGCCGGCGCGTGACCGGTTTGCTAATATTTAACCAGATGGTTAAATATACCAAGAGCCTCGATCGCACTTTCGCCGCCCTGGCCGACCCCACTCGCCGTCGCATCCTGGCCCGTCTCGCCAGGGGTGATCAGCGCGTTACCCATTTGGCGCGGCATCACGCCATGTCCCTCCCCGCGGTCTCAAAACATTTGCGGGTTCTCGAGAAAGCCGGACTTCTGCGCCGCCGCCGCTACGGACGAGTTCATGAAATGCAGCTGGACGCGAAACCGCTCAGGCAAGCCGCCCAATGGGTCGAAGAATACCGGAAGTTCTGGGAAGGATCGCTCGACCGCCTCGCCGAGTATTTGGAGAAGACAACGCCAGACGACCAGAAAGGAAAAGCCTGACCATGTGCCCAGCCTGCTTCGCAAACGTAATCCTGATCGCGAGCGCGACCTGCAGCGGGGGATTCCTGGCATTCCTGCTCAGAAAATTTTTCCGAGGACACAAACTACCCAGGAACAAAAAACTATGAGCGCGAAAAAGAAAACGAAGCACAAAACTGGAACCCGCAAAGAATGGCTGGCTGCGCGCAAAAAGCTCCTCACCAAAGAGAAAGAGCTAACCCGGCGCAGCGATGAGTTAGCGCGACAGCGGCAGGAGCTGCCGTGGGTCCGTATTGATAAAGAATATCAATTTGAAACGGACGAAGGAAAAGCGTCGCTCGCCGATCTCTTCAAAGGACGGTCGCAACTGCTTGTTTATCACTTCATGTTCGGACCCGATTACAAAGCCGGCTGTCCGTCCTGCTCGGCGATTGCCGATGGTTACAACGGATTCGTCGTCCATCTTGCTAATCACGACGTGATGTTTTGGACGATCTCTCGCGCGCCGATTGCGAAGCTGCAGACGTTTAAAAAGCGAATGGACTGGACGTTTCCCTGGGCCTCCTCCTTCGGCAGCGATTTCAACTTTGATTTCAGCGCCGGACTCACTGAGGAGCAACAGCGCAAAGGCGGCTTCGAATACAACTTCGAGCGCGAGGAAGTCTGGAGTCCGGAGGAATCGGAAGGAGTCGTTCCGTTCGCGAAGATGTCAGGGACTGATCCGGCGACGTACGTGCGCGAGCGCCCGGGCATGAGCGCATTCACGCTCGAGGACGGCGTGGTTTATCACGCCTATTCTACTTATGCACGCGGGCTGGATGGGCTCTGGGGCATGTACCAATGGCTCGACCGCGCGCCAAAGGGCCGCAACGAGCCGAACGGTCTTTGGTGGCGCCACCACGACAAATATTGAACTGCCGAAATGGAAGGATCGACAATATGACTACGAAAGCAGAAGAAAAAACATCGCTCGAGATCAAACGGTTCATCAACGCGCCCCGCGATCGGGTTTACGCGGCATGGACCGATCCGGTGCAATTAAAGGAATGGTGGGGCCCGAAAGAAGTTCGGACGCTCACAATCGTCGCCGACACGCGGGTGGGCGGAAAGTATCGCTGGGATCTGGTGAACCAGGAAGGCGAGAAAATGAGCGTATTCGGCGAATACCAAGAGCTCGTTCCCGGAAAGAAAGTCGTCTTCACCTGGAAATGGGACGACGACGAAGACTGGAAAGATTACGACAGTATTGTGTCAGTTGAATTTTCCGATCGCGATGGGGGGACTGAACTTCGCTTGACGCACGTTAAATTGCCGAGCGAGGCATCGCGCGATCGCCACACGGAAGGCTGGAACAGCGTGATCGATCGGTTGGAAAAATTCTTCAACAAGTAACGGAGGCAACAAAGAAAATGGACACTAAAGAAGTGGCGAAGAAAGTCGTGGAACTGGTTCGCAAACAAGCCTGGTACGAAGCGCTGGACGCGTTGTATGACGATAACATCGTCAGTGTAGAAGCAGACCCGGGCGCACCCGAGACGCGCGGCAAAGAAGGCGTCCGCGGCAAAATCGACTGGTGGGTCAATGAAATGGAGGTTCACAAGTTCGAGGCCAGTGAACCGTTTGTTGGTCACGATCGATTTGTTGTCCAATACGACGCTGAGGTGAGCGAAAAGAAATCAAAGCAGCGCCGCCAATTGTCGGAGGTGGGCGTTTACACTGTAAAAAACGGCAAGATTGTGCGGGAGGAGTTTCTCCCGCGGGTTTAACGCTCAATTTTTTTTCGATTCACCTGGGATCTTTTGCGGAACCGGCGTCGGCGACGGGATCTCCGCCGCGCTTCCGCCGGGCACGCGGTAGACCGTATGACCGGATTGTTGCCGGCTTTCTTCGGGCGGGCCGAACAATCCGCAGCCGTTAAACAAAAGCAGCAGCGTGATTGCCAGGGCCGGGAAAATCCGATTCACTCGAAACGAGTCTGGCAGGACTTGCGATGAAACACAAAAAAGGCCGCGAGATTGAACGCAAGTTCCTGATTAAACACCTGCCCGTCCAGATCCTTCACTCGAAACATTATCCATTGCGGCAAGGTTACCTGGCGAACGAAGCGCGTGGCCGTCACGTCAGGTTGCGGAAAAAGGGCAAGACAATGTCGCTGACTTTCAAGGTCAGCCGGGAACGCGGCTCGAGCCGGGAAGAGCGGGAGATTCGGTTAAGTAGCAAACAGTTCGAGACCTTGTGGGCGGCGACCAAAGGACGGCGATTGAGGAAGACCCGTTACGAAATTCCGTGGAAAAAGCTCAAGATCGAGGTCGACATTTATCACGGTCGAAACCATGGTTTGATGGTGGCGGAAGTTGAATTTCCGAACCACGCGAGCCGTCGGAGATTCAAACCACCGCGCTGGTTTGGCCGCGAAGTCACCGGTGAAAAACGATACAGCAATGTGAGGCTGGCCCGCGAATAGACTGACATGAGCTATCGATTGAAAAAAGGCGAAACGCTTGGCGCCGGTCTGCGCCGAATTTGTCGCAAGGAGATCGAAGGAGCAGTCGCGGTGGCGAGCGGCGAACAGAAAACCGGCGGCGCCCCGGTTCACGAAATGCGAAAGCATTTGAAGAAAGCCCGGGCCGCGCTCCGCCTGGTGAAGAAAGAAATCGGGACCGGACTTTTCCGAGATCAGGACCATTGTCTGCGCGATGTTGGGCGGCTCACTTCTGAGATCCGCGATGCTGAGGTGCGGTTGCAAACGGTCCGCGACCTTCAGGGAATCAGTGAACGCCGACATCGCCGGGGTGCTTACCCGAAGCTGGAAACGATGCTGGTGATGGAGTTCGAAAATTTCATGGCGGCCTTCGCAGAATGGCAAACCCAGGCCATCCCCATGCTCGAGCGCGCGAGAAAGAATGTCGATTGCTGGCCGCTCGACCATTTCGATTGCAAACAATTGCGCCGCGCAGTCCAACGAAGTTACAAAAACGCGCGGAAAGCCCTGGCTTGCGCCCAATCATCGCCCAGCTCCGAAAATTTTCATGCTTTGCGGACTCGGGCGAAACGACTCTGGTACGAACTACGCATTCTGCGTCCGGTAAATCCGGTGGTTCTCAAAAACTTGAGCGACGATCTCGACGCCTTGGGAAGTCTGCTCGGCCGCGCCCATGATCTGAGTTTTCTGGGCGATCGACTCCGCCGGGACGAGCGAAGCTCGGAATGGGGACGTGAAGGTCGCAAGCTTCTGGCAGTGATTGAAGTGAGCCAGGGGGATTTGCAACGAGGCGCGGCCGAATTGGCCGAACATTTCTTCGCCGAGCGCCCGAGAGATTTCGGCGAACGTATCGGCGGCTGGCTCGAAGATTGGGAAAACCACGCCTGTCCGTCCATTCCGGAAAAGCTTCTCGCCTGAATTTCGAATTCCGGTCGAGTTCCCTCTTAACTTGTCGTGATTTTGGGTGGAATGAGCCAGAGAAGACGGCCGCCGCGCCACGACCGGTTCAAGTCGACCAATGCAATCCCAGCTTTGGGAAGTTTTAGCGACCCGCCGGTTAGTTCCGAAATCACTTCGGAAAAATCGGGTTCGTGTCCGACGATCATCAGACTTTCTTCCGGATATTTTTTTAGCAACCGCTCCAGATCGGACCGGTCGAAACCGGGTGCGAGCAATTTATCCTCGCGACACTTGATCTTTAATCGCTCGGCGGCGATCTCGGCGGTTTGAGACGCACGCGGCAGCGGACTGGTGACGATCAGGTCAGGCTTCGCCTTGACGCGCTTCAGGAATGCGGCGACTTCGCGCATTTCCTTTTTCCCATGTTTGTTCAGCGGACGCTCATCGTCCGGTTTTTTCCAGTCTGGCCAATCAGCCTCGCCGTGTCTGAGAAAATATAGTTCCATGCCCTGTCTGCTTTCCTAAAAGATTTTCCATTTCGCCCGCCCGGTGCGGGGATCGTTCTGCCAAAGACGAACTCCGCCCATAAAAGCATTTCGATTGTGGCCCAGCTCCGTGTCGGCCGGCAGCTCGTGTAACTTTTTCGCTTTCCCGCCGCCGAGCACGATATAATCCGCGATGACCGATTTCTTGAGCTGATCCACTGCGAACGTCACTTCGCGTTCCCATTCCTTGCCGCCAAGTTCGTCAATTCCGGTTTTGCCGAGAAAATCCTCGATGATCCGATGATCGCGGTAGGGTAAATCGCCCAGTTCGAGCGGAAGCAGCATGTCCGGCAAAACGAGGGTCGAACCAAGCCCCGTCCCGAGGCCGAGAAACAGCATGCGACCGCCGCGGTAGCTGCCAAGGGCCTGGAGCGCGGCGTCGTTCAGGATCCGGACCGGCTTGCCCAACGCTTTTTCGAAATTGAACCCGACCCAGCCTTTCCCGAGATGTTTTGGGTCGGTCAGAATGCGGCCATTGCGAACCGGCGCAGGAAATCCGACCGCGACGGCATCGAACTTCCATTCCTTCAGATCTTTCTTGATTTGCGCGACCATTTCGCGCGGCGTCATTTTCGGTCCCGACTTAAATTTCCGCCGCTTTTTGCGCGAGATCATCATCTTCACGTGGGTGCCGCCGACGTCGATGACGAGAAGCTTTTTCTTCACGATCTTTTTGGCGGTTCCGGGGCGACGGTGATCGGAATTAATTTGTCCGCCGGCGCGGGCTTTTTCCGGCCCTGTTGTTTGGCGCGCTCGCGCGAAACTTCGCGAAAATGCCATTGGGCTTGAGAACGCGCCTCCAACCCTTCCGGTTTCAGACGCCGATAACTTCCGTCAGGCTGCAGTTCACGGGCCTTTACCCGATCGTCCAAAAATCTCGGCAGAACTTCGTTGACGATGAGGTCGCGCAATTGCGGCGTCTCGATTGGAAACGCCACCTCAACCCGGCGCAGAAAATTCCGTGGCATCCAGTCAGCGCTGGAAAGATAAACTTCGGGCTGGCCGCCATTTTCAAAATAATAAATGCGGCTGTGCTCCAGAAACCGGCCGACGATGCTGATGACGCGAATGTATTCGCTCAATTCCGGCATTTTTGGCCGCAAACAACAAATTCCGCGGACGATCAGGTCGATGGTGACTTCGGCGTTCGATGCTTCGTAAAGTTTTTCGATGATCTCCTGGTCGACGAGCGAATTCAGCTTGGCCAAGATGCGCGCGGGTTTGCCGGCCTTCGCATTGTCCCGTTCCCGCTCGATTTTTGCGATTAACCGTTGCTTCATGTCGAACGGCGCAACCATCAGTTTTTTCAGGCCCGGGTAGCCGGCGAGTCCGGTCAGAGTGTTAAAGACGACCGCGACTTCTTCGGTGATCTGGGGACTGCTCGTCAATAGACCGAAGTCGGTGTAAATACGCGCGGTTCGCTGGTGATAATTTCCAGTACCGAGATGGACGTAGCGCCGAATCTGATCGGAGTCGCGCCGGACGATCAGTAATGCCTTGCAATGGGTTTTTAGCCCGACCACGCCGTAAATGACGTGCGCGCCCGCTTCCTCCAGACGGCGAGCCCATTCGATATTGGCCGCTTCATCGAAACGCGCGCGCAACTCCACTATTGCCGTCACCTGTTTGCCGGCGGTCGCGGCATCGATCAATGCGCCGACAATTGGAGAATCGCCGCTCGTCCGATAGAGCGTGATTTTCATCGC
>JAJPJU010000096.1 GCA_021324035.1 Spartobacteria bacterium
ATTTCTTTCATGATTCCCCGCATTGCGGCCATGTCGCCATTGATGCGCACCGGCAGCCAATGATCGGCCAGCGGAGTTCCACGATCGGAAATCATCTTCGCGGCGAACGTGAACGGGTTGCCGTACTCCTGCGGATTTGGATTCACCACCGAAATGAAACCGGTTTCGCGGATCGGATTGATCGCGACGATTGTCGCGCCGTTCTTCTTTGCGTGCTCGAGGGTGGTCATCATCCGCGGATGATTCGTGCCGGGATTTTGGCCGATGATGAAAATGGCATCGGCTTGCTCAAAATCCTCAAGCTTCACGCAGCCTTTGCCAATGCCAATGCTTTCGCTCAAAGCGGCGCCGCTCGATTCATGACACATATTCGAGCAATCGGGCAAATTATTGGTGCCGAATTGCCGGGCGAACAGTTGATACAGGAAGGCCGCTTCGTTGCTGGTTCGTCCGCTGGTGTAAAACGCGGCTGCGTTTGGCGTGGGCAAGGCATTGAGCTCGCGCCCCAGCAATTGGAACGCTTCGCTCCATTCGACCGGTTCGTAATGCGTGCCGCCTTCGCGTTTTATCATCGGATGAACCAGGCGGCCCTGAAGCTCAAGCCAGTTGTCGGTTTGTTCGCAAAGCTCGGCGATTGAATGTCGCCGAAAAAAATCCGGCCCGATCTGCTTCTTTGTTGCTTCGCTGGTCAGTGCTTTGACGCCGTTCTCGCAAAACTCGAACAGATGTCGATCTTCATCCGGACTCGGCCAGGCGCAGCTTTGACAATCGAACCCATCCTTTTTGTTGATCTTGAGCCAGTCGGAAATCCCGCGAACAAACCCGGTCTCACGCCCGGTGAATTTCAGACTTTCGACGAGCGCGTGCATCCCCGCCGCGACCCGATCAGGCGCTCGCAGCTCAGGTTGCGATTTATCGGCCGGCGTTCGCGCGCCCGGAGTTGAATCGTCGCTTGAGCTCACAGTGCAATTTACATCGGACCGTTAATCTGAAAGTCGGAAAATCGTTTCGTGTCAGGATTGTATACGACCTGCCAAAAGCCCCCCACCCAACAATTTTCCTGCTTTCCTGGTTTCCTGATTCATAGATTCTTATCGCGTGGCAAAGTTTGTTTTGATTGGTAGCGGACTCGCGGGCGGACTGCTCGCGGCGTGTCTCGGCCGACGGGGCTACGAGGTCGATCTTTACGAACGCCGAGGCGATCCGCGCGAGGGAAACATGATTGGTGGACGCTCGATCAATCTGGCGCTCTCCACCCGCGGAATTCACGCGCTTCGCCAAATTGGAGTCGCCCGCGAAGTCTTGAACCTCGCGATTCCGATGCGTGGCCGGATGATCCACGAGAAGTCCGGAGCGCTGCACTTCGCTCCCTACGATGTCGATCCGAACAAACACATCAACTCGATCGGTCGGGCGGCCTTGAACATGACAGTGATCGAAGCAGCGCAGCGGTTTCCAAATGTGCGAGTGCACTTCAATCATAAATGCACCGGCGTCGATTTGGACTCGGCCACAGCTCAACTACTCAACACCTCAACATCTCAACCACTGTCGGCTGCTGCCGACGCCGTCCTTGGCGTGGACGGCGCATTTTCCGCCGTTCGCCAATCGATGCAGCTCGCGATCAAAGATTTCAGGTACGATGAGAGTTATCTCGCGCACGGCTACAAAGAGTTAACCATTCCGCCCGGGCCGAACGGGTCATGGAAGATGGAAAAGAACGCGCTCCACATCTGGCCGCGCAAAAGTTTCATGATGATCGCGCTTCCAAATCCCGACGGCTCGTTCACCTGCACCCTGTTTTGGGAATTCGAAGGACCACGAAGTTTCGCGACGACTAAAGCGGACGAACAGGTGATGAAGTTCTTCAGCGAGGAATTTCCCGATGCCGTTCCGTTAATGCCCAACCTCCTGGAAGATTTCAAAAACAATCCAACCGGCTCGCTGGTAACCATCCGGTGCGCACCGTGGTTTTATCGCGACAAAGTTTGCCTGGTTGGCGACGCGGCGCACGCTGTCGTTCCATTCTATGGACAGGGAATGAACGCTGCGTTCGAAGATTGCGTTGTCCTCGACGAATCCCTCCATCAATTCGCGGACCGGCAACAAGCGTTCGCGGAATATTTTCAGCGGCGAAAAGTGAACGCCGACGCCCTGGCCGATCTCGCGCTCGGCAATTTCATCGAGATGCGCGATAAGACGGCCTCGAAAACATTTCGGGCAAAGAAAAAACTCGACCACTTCCTCGAGGCGACGCTGCCCGGGTTTTATCTGCCACTTTACACGATGGTCACGTTCACGCGTATTCCCTACGCTCAGGCCAAGCGCCGGGCCAAAATCCAGGACGTTATCGTTTACGTCGCCGCTGCCTTGTTGATTCTGCTTCTCGCCTCCCTGGCATTCCGACTGGTCGCAGGATAAGCTCTCACGCATGAGCATCGATTCCGATCGTTACGAAATCGCGGACGCACTTCATCGCTTTGCGTTTGGTTTGGATCATGGCGACGCCGATTCGCTCGCGTCAGCGTTAACCGAGGACTGCGTTTTGGATTTCCGTCCCGCTGGCAAGAAACTGGGGCTCGATTTTGGAAGATTGACCGGCCGGCAGGCGATTGCGGATACGCTGATTCCCCTCCTCGGTCCGCTGGACACGACTCACACGGTCAGCAATCTCCAAATCGAGATCAGCGAGGATTCAGCGACGCTTTATTGTTACGTGATGGCGCAACACTTCATGCCTCGCCAAGGCTCGGTTCCCGGCTCGGAGAATGCGCTTTTGATGAATCGTTACGATTGCGAATTGATTCGGGACGGTCAGAAGTGGCGGTGTCGCAAAATGACGATCGATAACTCGTGGGCGCAGGGAAATCCCGAAATTCTCAACGCCCTGGCGACGCAGCGAGTGCTGGCGGCCAAATCGCGACACCCAAAAGCCTAAAC
>JAJPJU010000068.1 GCA_021324035.1 Spartobacteria bacterium
AAATTACCACCGACACGACGGTCGTTACTTCAGCGAATAAGATGCGAAGCGCGGTTTATCAGCAGCCGAATCCAAACAACCCGGACGCGCTGGTTCTGAATCTTTCCGCCCAAACTCAACTGGCTTCGAATCCGGCCGCGCTGGTCGATTCACTGAATGATCTGCTGTTGTGCGGCGAAATGTCCTCCAACATGCGCTCCATCGTCATCAACGCCGTGAGCCAAATCCCGGCGGGAAATACTCTCGAACGCGCCCAGACCGCCGTTCATCTCATCGTCACTTCACCGGAGTTCGTCATCGAAAAGTAGCCATGGAAATTTCGCGTCGCCGTTTTATTCGTCAGGCTGCCTGCGCGGCTCTCGGCACCAGCTCAATCGCCTCAACGGTTTGGAATTTGCGTTCGATCAACGCTGCCACCGCGCAGGCGATCAGTTCCGGCACCAGTGAATTTCGCGCGCTGGTTTGTTTGTTTCTCTACGGCGGCAACGACGCCAACAACATGATCGTGCCGACCGACAACGCGAATTATGGCGTCTACGCAAATGCCCGCGGACCGATCGCTCTCGCCCAAAACTCGCTGCTGCCGTTGAATCTCGTGACCCCCGATCCGCAGGGCCGCACGTTCGGATTCCATCCGAACATGCCTGAATTGCAGTCGCTCTTTAATAATGATCGCAAACTCGCGGTCATGGCCAACGTTGGAACTTTGGTGGAGCCAACAACCGCCGCGCAATTTTTGAATGGGACCGCCAAACTGCCGACCCAGTTGTTTTCCCACGCCGATCAACAGGTCGAATGGCAAACGGGTTGGGCGGATGGACCGCGGAGCAGCGGATGGGGCGGTAGACTAGCCGATTTGCTCACCTCGTTTAACAACGCAGACACGATCGCGATGTCGATCTCGCTCAACGGTTCGAACACATTCCAGGTCGGAAACCAGGTCAGCGAATATCAGGTTTCAACTCAGGGACCGATCGGACTGAGCGGTTTTGACGGAACGGACGGAGGAATTCGTTATCAAGCGGTGCAGGATTTGTTGAATTTACCGCATCAAAATCTCTTTGAAGCCGAGTTCGCCAAAATCACTAATCGGGCTATTACCAACAACGCGCTTCTGACCAGTGCGCTCACCGGAGTTACGATTAACACGCCCTTTCCGGCAAATTCCGATTTGAGCGATCAATTGCAAATGATCGCAAAAATCATCGCTGTTCGTGACGCGCTTGGAATGCGTCGTCAGATTTATTTCTGTTCAGTCACCGGGTACGACACCCATAGCAACGAACTGACAACCCAAAACAACCTGCTCCTGGAGTTGAGCCAGTGCATGAATGCATTTTATCAGGCTACCAAGGAGCTGGGTATCGCTGATCGCGTGACTCTTTTCACCGCGTCCGATTTCAGCCGGACGTTCCAATCAAATGGCGGCGGATCCGATCACGCGTGGGGAAGTCATGCGTTGATTCTGGGCGATTCGGTCAAAGGCGGAGACATCTATGGAGCTTATCCCACCATCGCAATCGATGGGCCGGATGATGTCGGCGAAGGACGCTGGGTCCCGACGACCTCGGTCGACGAATATTCGGCGACGCTTGCGAAATGGTACGGCATCTCGAGCCCGACTGATCTCGCAACTGTG
The DNA here is from genome assembly GCA_021324035.1 of Spartobacteria bacterium. GTDB lineage: Bacteria > Verrucomicrobiota > Verrucomicrobiia > Chthoniobacterales > UBA10450 > AV40. Next base: position 1,640 of record JAJPJU010000068.1, read on the forward strand.
CTGCCGAACATCGGCCATTTCGCGAATCCGGATCTCGGATTCATGAACCAGCTCCCGCCGCCAGGCTAGGTAGCGGCGATTGACCTCAATCGCCATGGCGGTTCGGTGAACCGCCGCTGCCAGGCGCCGCTCCGTAAACCAGCATCGCTGCGGTGATGTCTTCAACCGCCATGCCTAACGATTTGAAGATCGTCGTTTCATTTGCACGATTGTCGATCTTGCCCGCAAAAGCTTCCCCGAGTTCGGCGTAAATCTTGGCGCGGGAAAGAATCACATCGCCGGATTCCTTCATCGCCGCTTCACGAGAATCGACAAACACGACGCTGTTGAGCATTGCGTCGTCATCGAGTTCGCGCCAATCCGGACGGCACGCGCCAACTGCGTTGACGTGACTGCCGGGTTTTAGCCAGGCACCTTTTAGACGTGGCGTTCTGGAACTGGTGACCGTCACAACGACATCCGCACCAGTGACCGCTTCCTCCGCGGAAGTAACGTGGCATTGGCTTCCACCCAATGAACTGCCGCCCTGGTTTACCCCGTCGGCAGGATGGTGATGCCAGGATTCGCGAATCTCCTTCGCGAATTCTTCCGCGTGTGTCTTGGTCTGACTCCAAACGCGGATCTCCGTAAATTTCCGCACGAGACTCAGGGCTTCGAAGTGACTGCGCGCCTGCACGCCGCTGCCGAGAATTGCGAGCGTCTTTGCTTCCTTCGGTGCCAGAAGTTTTGTCGCGACAGCCGAAACAGCGGCTGTTCGCATCTCGGTGATCAATCGTCCGTCCATGACTGCGAGTGGCGCACCGGTTTCGCGATCATTCAAGATGATCAAGGCCATGTGGGTATGGATTCCCTTGTCGGCGTTCGGCGGATAGAATGTGACAATCTTCTGCCCGAGGCCGTCGGGCGTGAGCGCGGGCATGATTCCATAAAAGCCGCCCGGCGGATCAACCGGAATGACTTGCCGGACCGGTTGAGCCACTCGCCCGGTTGAGAAATCGATCAGCGCTTTTTCCATCGCCGGAATCAAATCCGCCATTCGAAGGCGTTCTTTGACCTGTTTTTCGTCCAGGAAAATTGGGTCTTTCATGAAAAAGGCGAAAATTGGCAAAATTTCGGGCTAACCCGGCGCTGGGAACAAGATTAGCTTTACCGGCAGCTATTCTTCGAGGATTCTCTTTATGAATATGTTCTCAACTCGCAAAACCGAACCGCCAGCTTATACACCGCCACAGGCACCGGCCCAAACCAACGGAGCGCCTTCCCCATCCAAAGCGGCGGGCGGCCTGCTCTCGAGAGGTGTTTCAATCAAAGGGACGGTCAAGTTTGCCAATGAGCTTCTGATTGATGGCGAAGTTGAAGGAACGATCGATTCCACGGGATCGCTGACCATCGGCGAGCACGCGACGATTAAGGGCGAAATTAAATCGAAGTCGGTCAAGGTCCGCGGAACTGTCGAAGGCGACATCTTCGCGAGCGAACGCTGCGAACTTCAAGCCGGTTGCACCTTGCAGGGCGACATCGAAGCGCCACGACTCGTGGTCGATGAAAATGCCACTTTCCTCGGCAGCGCCAAGGTTACGCCAAAGAGCTAACGGACGTTTCCGTTAGAACTTCGCGTCCAACTCGTCGCGTAGTTTCCGCTTCAGTTCCTGTCGCGCAGCTTTTTTGATTGCGCGGCGTTCATCGACGACCGCTTGTTTCTCGCGTTGCCGGTCTTTCCGGCTGCGATCATCGGTTTCAGCGGGTAAATGCGAGATCTTTGGCCGGTTCGCGCCGACCCGGCGCTCGTTCCGCTTTGCGTACGGGTCCATTGTGTTTCTTACTCTTCCTCGTGCTCTTACTCTACCTCTTGCTACAATAGACTTAAATGGCACTCGACCTTGAACGCATTCGAGCGGCGCATGAGCGGATTCGTCCATACATTCATCGGACGCCGGTGCTGACCAGCGCGCGACTGGATGAGGCGAGCGGAGCAAAGTTATTTTTTAAGTGCGA
>JAJPJU010000013.1 GCA_021324035.1 Spartobacteria bacterium
CGATCTGACGCGACCTCGAATTGCAAACGTTTCCGATCCGGTCGCTCAACAACCGCGAGATTATTGCCCGTTAACGCCAGCAACTTTTCTTGATTTCGGTTTGCCCATTTTCGGGTCGCCGATCTTCGCCACAAATACATGCGTTGAGGACAGTTTAGTTTACAGGGCGGCTGTGTCAGACGCCGTTTTTGGTCGCCGTCTCACCCAGACGGCCTACAATTCTTCAGTGAGACTTCACGGCATTCATCATATCACTGCGATCGCCGGCGATCCGCAGCGCAATGTTGATTTCTACACCCAACTGCTTGGCCTTCGGTTCGCTAAACGCACCGTCAATTTCGACGATCCGTCGACTTATCATTTGTACTATGGCGATCGAACTGGCCGGCCTGGCACGGCGATCACGTTTTTCGCATGGCCGGGAGCGCGCCGTGGCACGCGCGGAACGGGCCAGGTCGTGGCTACGAGTTTTGCAATTCCGAAAGATTCGCTCGGCTACTGGAAAGCGCGTTTCGATGAGCATCACATTTTTCACGAAGTCGTCCCTGATCGTTTCAATGCTACCGCGCTGCGATTTATCGATCCGGACGGACTCATGCTCGAGTTGATCGAGTCCAATCACCTTGATGATATCGATCTCAATTACGAAACCGAAGTACCGAAGAAATTCGCGATCCATGGGTTTCACTCGCCAACCCTGCAGGTCCAACATTCAAAAAAGACCGAAGGCGTTCTCGCCATCCTCGGCTTCGAGTTGGTCGGCGAAGAAGCCGGGAGAAAACGATTCTCGGTCGATTCAAAACTCACCAGCGCTTCCATTGATCTGGTCGAGCGGCCGGATGGACAATTTGGGATCAACTCGGCCGGAACGGTCCATCACATAGCCTTTCGATGTGCGGACGAGCTAGAACAATCGCATTGGCGCGAACAAATCGCCGCTCGCGGGCTCCACGTCACGCCGGTGATCGATCGGTTCTATTTTCATTCGATCTATTTCCGCGAACCGGGCGGAATTTTATTCGAAATTGCCACCGAAGGGCCCGGTTTTACGGCCGACGAACCGGCCGAACGGCTTGGCGAAACCTTAAAACTTCCGCCCCAATATGAAAAGCATCGGGCCGAGATTGAACAGGCGCTTCCGCCTATTTCCGTGGGGCCAAAGACGAAAACGGTGGGTTAAATTTGACCGAAGGGTATAATTCCGGGTAAGTAAACGCCTTTTCACGCCATGCTCATTGTAATGACCGCCCATGCGGGCAAAGCCGAAGTCGATAACGTGATTCGCGTCGTCGAAGCCCTCGGTTTTCGCGCCCACGTTATGCCAGGTGCAACCCGCACGGCGATTGGCGTCACCGGCAATCAAGGCGCGGTCGATCTTTCCCATTTCGAAAATCTTCCCGGTGTTGCGGAAGCGATCCGGGTCACCAAACCCTACAAGCTCATCTCGCTTGATCTAAAAGCAGAGCGGACGGTGGTCGACCTTGGCGACGGCGCACGCATCGGCGACGGTTCGCTCGCGATCATCGCCGGGCCGTGTGCGATCGAGAACAGCAAACAAGCGTTTGCGATTGCGGATGTGATCCAGCGAAGTGGCGCGAAATTTTTCCGCGGCGGCGCATTCAAGCCGCGAACGTCGCCTTACGCGTTTTCCGGACTGGGCGACGCCGCATTGAAGATTCTCGCTGACATCCGGAAGGAATTTGGTTTGAAGATCGTGAGCGAGGCGCTCGACGAAGCAAGTCTCGACCTTGTCGAAAAATATGCCGACATGATTCAGATCGGCGCGCGCAATATGCAGAACTTCACCCTTCTGCGGCGAGCTGGTCGTTCCAAACTGCCGGTGCTGTTGAAACGCGGAATGGCGGCAACGTTGGAAGAGTGGTTGCTCGCAGCCGAGTACATCATGGCCGAAGGCAATTACAACATCGTGTTGTGTGAGCGCGGTGTTCGCACGTTCGCCCAGCACACCCGAAACACTCTCGATCTCGCTGCCGTGCCCGCCGTCCGAAAAATTTCCCATTTGCCGGTGATCGTTGACGCGGCGCACGGAACCGGCCGCAGTTACATGGTCACGCCGCTGGCGCGCGCGGGAGTTGCGGTAGGCGCCGATGGATTAATGGTCGAAGTGCATGGCCGTCCGGAAGAAGCGCTTTCCGACGGCGCACAGTCACTCATGTTCGACGAGTACGAACAAATGGTGCGCGAAGTCCGGCGAATTCACGACGTCATTTCGCACAACGGCGCGATCTAAATTCGCAAAAAGTTCGCGAGCAGCTTGCGGCCTTCGGTCGTGAGGATCGATTCGGGGTGGAATTGCACCCCGTGAATCGGAAATTCGCGGTGCTGTAATCCCATGATTTCGCCGGCGTCCGTCTCGGCCGTGATCTCCAGCGATTTCGGCAACGAATCGCGTTTCACGATCAGCGAGTGGTAACGAGTCGCTTCCAGGGGCTGAGCCAAATCTTTGAATACGCCGCGGTCTCGATGATGAATTTGCGATGTCTTGCCATGCATCAATTTGTCGGCGCGAACAACGTCGCCGCCGAAAACCTGCGCGACACATTGATGGCCCAGACAAACGCCGAGAATCGGAACGCGCGAGCCAAATTCGCGAATGAGATCGGAACTGATTCCCGCATTCTCCGGCCGGCCCGGGCCTGGCGAGATACAAATCCGGTCCGGCTCGAATTTCTTGACGTCGTCGATCGCGATTTCGTCGTTTCGCTTTACGATCACGTCGACATCGGGCATCTCACCAAAAAGCTGGACGAGGTTGTAGGTGAACGAATCGTAGTTATCGATGACGAGCAATTTCATTGATTCCTAGCGCGCGCGAGCGCGGCCAGCATCGCTTTCGCCTTGTTGAGACATTCATCGAACTCTTTCGCCGGATCAGAGTCGGCGACGATGCCGGCGCCGGTCTGCAGATATGCTTTGCCGTTTTTCAACACGATCGACCGAATAGCGATGCAGCTGTCGTGCGAGCCGTCGAATCCGAAGTAGCCGACGATCCCGGCGTAAAATCCGCGCCGCGCTTTCTCGAGATCGGCAATGATTTGCATCGCCCGAATTTTCGGGGCGCCTGAGACGGTGCCGGCGGGAAACGTTGCGCGAATGGCGTCGAACGAGGTCTTCTCTTCGCGCAAACGCGCGACAATGTGGGAGACGATGTGCATCACGTGGCTGTAACGTTCGATCACCATTTGTTCGGTGACTGCGACGCTTCCGAATTCTGCGACACGGCCGAGATCGTTTCGGCCGAGATCAATTAACATAACGTGCTCGGCGCGTTCCTTTGGATCGACAATCAGCTGTTGCGCGAGTTGTTCATCTTCGGCTGAATCTCGGCCCCTCCGATAAGTTCCGGCAATTGGCCGCAACTCCGCAACCCGATCACGCACTCGAAGATGAACTTCCGGCGAACTGCCGAGCACCGCGAAGTTCGGATCGAATCGCAGACAGAACATGTATGGCGACGGATTTCCGAAACGGAGCGCGCGATAAAGATCGAGCGGTTCGCCTTCAAAATCGGTTTCGAACCGCTGCGACAGAACAACCTGAAAGATGTCGCCAGCGCCAATCAAATCCTTGGCTTTAATCACCATCGATTCGAACTCCGAACGAGTAGTGTTGCTGGCCGGGGAGGGGAGGTTGGTCGCGGGTTTTGCGTCTATCGATCGCAGGGTGCGTTGCTGCCCGAGCTTTGCCCCGGCGTCTTCAAGTTTCGTCACCGCGCAATCGTACGCTTGATCGATTGAAGCCTCGTCGTCGATGTGGGCGTTGCAAATAAGTCGAAGTTTTCGAAAACGGTGATCGAAGACCAGCAGCATCCGCGGGATCACAAAAATCATTTCCGGAATTTTCAGATCGTCACGCGGATGGATCGGAACGGTTGGCTCAAAGAAACGAACGACGTCATACCCGATGTAACCGACCGCGCCGCCAACAAAGTGGGGAACATTGTCCGCGCCGACAAATTTGAAACGGTCGAGGATTTTTTGAAGGTCGATGAGCGGGTCGCCTTTGCTATCGGCGCTGTTGAACGTGACCAGCGGATCAAATCCAATGAAGGAGAATCGTCCGAGTTCCTCGTTGCGCTCGGCCGATTCGAAAAGAAAACACGGCCCGCCGCTGTCGATTTTGGCAAAGGCGGAGACTGGCGTCTCCACATCGGCCACCAGGTCTACAATCAAGGGAACGAGATTGCCGCGCTTCGCGAGTTCGCGGAACTCGTCCCGTGTCGGAGTTATCGAATATTTGATCGTTGAACCCATGCGAGGACTTGAATTTATGGAAGGACGACCTCCGTGTCGTCCCAAACTTTCTCGGTCGAGCCGAGGTCGTGGCTGCAGCGAATTTGCGGTTGCGGAATAGGCTTAGTGCGCCATTATTTGTGTCCCTTTTCGTGCGGGTGTAGCTCAGTGGTAGAGCATCTCGTTGCCAACGAGAATGTCGAGGGTTCAAGTCCCTTCACCCGCTCCACCCCTCCGCATCGCCTCGCGAAAGCGGGAGCGAGTGCGCCGAAGCAAGGCAAGGACGGACCGCCCTGAACCTAGAAGCCACGGCTGGCAGGCCATTCTGTTTCCGCCTTGTCACCGGGCGCTGGATTTTCTTGAATCCAAACGCCCGCCGGGCTGCATCTCACTGCCAAAGGATGAATATGAAGAAATTCACTGTTTGTATCTGCTCAATGGTGCTCGCGTTGACGGCGTTAGCACAGCCGCCAGCCTCGACGACGCCTGTTAGTTCGCCGTCGGCAACGGCCTCGGCTTCGGTAGGGGCCTCACCGGGAAGCCTTGCGGACAAGATCCATCAAAAGATCGATAAGAAGATGAAAGGGCATCACGGAATTACCATTGATGGTGACGACGCCGATCTGGCGAACCTCAAATCCGACGACATTCCGGCGTTCGTCGTTCCAATCGTCGCGATCACGATGCTCACGATCTTCGGCGCTCCGGTGCTGATTGTCGCGTTCATCATGTATTTCGGGTTTTCCAAATCCCGAATGCAACACCGCACGGTCCGAATGCTGGCTGAAAAAGGTCAGCCGATTCCGCCGGCCCTGCTCGCGCCACCCACCCCAGCCGTCCGTCAGCGTCACGATATGCGCCGCGGGATTGTCCTGGTAATGGTGGGCGTTGGGATGATGATCACCTTTGGCGCCTGGAGTAGTTGGGAAGGCGGCGCCTGGGCGCTCGGAGTAATTCCATTCGTGATCGGGCTCGGCTATTTGCTGGTCTGGAAATTGGAAGGCGACAAGAAGAACGAGATTCCGCCGCCGCCGCCAACCCCGTAATCTTCGGATGTGGAGCTCACCGATGCCGATCTCATCTCTCGAGTTCTTGTCGACGACGACCAGCACGCTTTTGGCGAGCTGGTTCGCCGGCATCAATCGAGCGTCCGCGGTTTGTTGCGCCAGCTCACGCGCGGCGACGTGCAGCTGGCCGACGACCTCGCGCAGGAAGCTTTCATTCGTTCCTATAAAAACATTCGAAGTTTTCGCGGCGAAGCGAAATTTTCGACATGGCTTTATCGGATCGCCTACAATTGCTTTCGTGAAAACGCCCGCAAGCGCAAGGAACTCGTCGGGATCAACGAGGAACAATGGCAGGCCGAACAGGACCCTCAAACCGTTGACCCGGGTTTAAGACACGATCTTATGCATGCGCTGAGTTTGCTGCCGTTGCACGAGCGCTCAGCCGTTTTACTTTGCTGTCAGAACGGTCTGTCGCACGAAGAGGCATCGCGCGTGCTCGACATTCCGCTGGGAACG
>JAJPJU010000214.1 GCA_021324035.1 Spartobacteria bacterium
AAACGTCCGCCCAGACCTGTTTCCAAAACAATGACCTCGCTTTTTGCTTCGCTGAAATATTTTAATGCGAGCGCAGTCGTGATTTCAAAAAACGTGGGATGCGGGTCCCAATCGGCGACTAGATTTCTGATGTTCGTTAAGCCGGTCGCAACTTCGTCCTCGGAAATCATCTCGCCGTTCACACGAATTCTTTCCCGAAAAGTGACCAGGTGCGGAGAGATAAACAGACCGGTGCGATACTTTGCCGCGCGACACATCGAATCGGTCATCGCGCAGACCGAACCTTTGCCATTGGTGCCGGCGACGTGAACGACTTTCGCGCCGCTAAGATCTGTCCGGAGTTGGGCGGTGAGTCGCTGGATGTTTTCGAGACCGAGTTTGATCCCGAAGCGCTGGAGGCTGTAGAGCCAGGCGAGCGCCTCTTTGTACTTCACGACGTCGACGAGAAATATCCCAACAACCGGCTGATCGTTTCGCGCATTTTCTTCCGGTGCACGATCATGTCGATCAACCCATGTTCTTCGAGAAACTCGGCAGTTTGAAATCCTTTCGGCAAATCCTGATGGGTTGTTTCCTTGATTACGCGCGGACCGGCAAAACCAATCATGCTCTTCGGCTCGGCGACAATGACATCGCCTAACGACGCGAAACTCGCCATGACTCCGGCTGTCGTTGGATTGGTCAGGACCGAAATGTAAGGCAGCCGCGCGTCGGCATGGCGGGCCAGCGCGCCGCTGGTCTTGGCCATTTGCATCAAACTCAGCATTCCTTCGTACATTCGCGCGCCACCGGATGCCGCGACGATGATCACCCCGGCGTGATTGTCGGTTCCATACTCAATCGCGCGGGTGATTCGTTCACCCACCACCGAACCCATCGTTGCCGCCAAAAATCCGAAATCCATGACTGCCAGCGCAATCTTGTAGCCGTCGAGCATTCCATGTCCGCTGATGACGGCGTCGGTCAGCCCGGTTCGCTCCTGATAACTTTTGAGCCGATCCTTATAGCTGGCCATTCCCTGGAAACGCAGGGTGTCGATGGACCTCAAATCGGCGTCCATTTCCACAAACGATTGTGAGTCGACCAGGTTGTCGATTCGTTCCTTGGCCGAAACCGCAAAATGATAGTCGCACCGCGGGCACACCCGCAGATTTTCGTTGAGCTCGATCTCCGAGACGACTTCGTCGCACCCCGGACACTTTTGAAACAACCCTTGCGGGATATCCCGCTTCTTGCGGGAAGCCGTCTTCAGGGTGGGCTTTTTGAATATGGCCATGGCAATTATGCCCGAGCGGCCGTCGCGGCGTAGACCGAGGCGGCGCCGTTCTGTTTCAAGACCCGGGCGCATTCGCTCAGGGTCGATCCGGTAGTCAGGACGTCGTCAATCAGGAGCACGTCTAACCTTCGCACGTCTGCGTTTTTTCGTAAACGGAATGCATCCCGTAAATTTTGGATGCGTTCGGCCCGGTCAAACGCGGTTTGCGTGGTGGTAAATCGAACCCGCTTCAACGCCGGAGCCACCGGAACTCCGATATGTGCGCTGACCCATTCCGCCAGCAAAACGGCCTGGTTAAAACCGCGTTCGCGCTGCCGCGCGGGATGCAACGGCACCGGGACGATCGCGTCGAACTTGCGATCCTGAATTCGCGAATCGTTCAAAGCCGAAATGAGCCAACCGCCCACCAGATGTCGAAGATGAAATTGTTTGCCGTACTTGAAATTCAGAATGACGTGACGCGCAATTCCACGGCTGCGATAAGCCGAGATCGCCGCGTCGAAATGCAGAACCCGATGCGAACAATTAGCGCAGGAAAATGTTGTGGTAATTGCGCCATCGAATGGTTCGGAACATTTGGCGCAAAACGGCGGCACAATTCGCGACAATTTCGCTTCGCAGTCCGCGCACAAATATTCGTCTGATCCGACCGCTGCCGAACAAATCGTGCAAGTCGGCGGGTAAACCAGCGACGCGATTCCGCGAAGTAGGCTAGGTGCGTTCAGCATTTCGATTTCGCAACCAGAACCGAATAATCAACCATGTTATCCCCGCAACAGCGAGCGGGATGATCCCCATGAGCAGATTCTTTCCCAGCCACGGCAGGATGATCGCATCGTGGCGAGCCATTTTGTTAAACACGCCCGCGGTGAGGATCCATCCCGCGTGTAAACCGATTGGCAACCAGAGCGACCGCGTCCGCAATCGCGCATCGGCCAGGATCCATCCGATCAGGAACAAAGTCGTGAATCCCGCGACGACGAGGATCGGATCCGTAAACTGAACAAACGCGTGCGCGATTGAATTGAACCCCGACATCCAGGTCACGACCGTCGACGTGTGGTCCGGCGCTTTTAGAAAATGAACGATCGAATACAGGGCCGATGTCGCAAAGACCGCGAAATAACGCCGGCCGGACTTTAGCAAAATGCCCAGAACCAGTCCGCGGAAGAAAGTTTCCTCGATGAATGGAACGACTGCGGCTGCCGCCACTGCTTTTCCCGCACCGGACCAATCAATGATATTTCGAATCGAGAAAATCGGCGTCGCTAACAAAATCGCCGCACAGCAAAGCAAAGGAACCGCCGACGCGATGAACCCGGCAACCACGTCCCGGCGCCAATGCGGGTTCGGTTCAATTTGCAGATCGCTCCGGCTGCGAACGCTGAGAGATCGCGCCAAAGGCCACACCAGGATCAACGCGGCGACAAGCAGCGACCGATGAAAGAACGTTTCAAAATCGAACCGTTTGAGAAACGTCAGCCAATCGTGCGCGATGAGCCATTGTGCGCTCCAGAAAAGCGGCGGCGCCAGCAACGCGCCCAACAACACCGTTGCCAGCAGATAAACGAGCAATCTGACTGCATCCTTCACCAATACTAATGTAAGGTTTTCCTGCGATGCCGAGTCAACACATATGGACGGAGCGAGACGAAGAAGGCCGGAAACGCGAGGTCCGCGCCACCAAGTTCGGCGGCAACTGGCGGCTTCAGGCCAAGACTGCCGGCGAATCCGACTGGACTTACTACGATCGCCCGCTTCTGGAAGACTTATTGAAGCTCAAGGATATTATCGGCCGCAAATATCAACGCCGCCGCGCCTCGGCCGATGATGTCGCCTCCGTAGACAAGCTCATCCGCGATTGGGGTCGTACCTAAACATTCAACATTTGGCTCAGATTGAAGTTAACCCGGAATCCAATGATCAATATTTTAGGGTTCGAAATTTTAAACGTTGTTCCCAGCCCACCGGGCGCTTAACCCACCAGCTGATCTCGTGGACCATTTGATGTTCGAAAGACTTTTCGCCCGCAAATGTTGAATGTTTAGGTACGACCCCGTGAAAAAGAAAACCCGGATTGATCAAGCACTGGTCGAGCGCGGATT
>JAJPJU010000192.1 GCA_021324035.1 Spartobacteria bacterium
CAAATCGAAACCTGCGTGGCCGCCGGTGGTGAGCGAGGCGTGCTTTGCGCGGACGGTCACAAAGGTTACGCGCAGCCGATTGGCGGAGTTGTCGCCTACAAAAACAAAATATCATTGAGCGGCGTCGGATTCGACATCGCTTGCGGCAATCTGGCCATCCTGACCGACGCCAACCGCGAAGACGTCGCGCCAAAGATGGAAACAATCATGGACGACATTGTGCGTGATGTTTCGTTCGGGATCGGCCGCAAGAGCAAGACACGAATCGAACACGATTTGTTCGAGGACGATGCCTGGCAATTAAAGCCGGTCGCGGATTTGAAATCGATCGCAGCGGAGCAACTCGGGACCGTCGGCGGCGGAAATCATTACGTCGATATTTTCGCGGACGAAGATGACCGTATCTGGGTCGGCGTGCACTTCGGCTCACGCGGCCTCGGCCACAAAACCGCGACGCATTTTCTAAAGGCGGCCGGCGGGAAAGACGGAATGGACGTGCCTCCGACAGTCGTCGACGAAGATTCCGAGATCGGCCACGATTATCTGGCCGCAATGCACCTGGCCGGCCGTTACGCGTATGCGGGTCGGGAAGCAGTCGCGCGACATGTTGTCCAGGACATTCTCGGCGCGCGAATAATCCAAGAAGTCCACAACCATCACAATTTCGCTTGGCGCGAAAAACATGACGGCGAAGATTTTTGGGTGGTCCGTAAAGGCGCCACGCCGGCGTTTCCCGGCCAAAAAGGATTCGTCGGCGGCAGCATGGGTGACGACGCGGTGATTATCGAAGGAATCGATTCGGCGATTTCGCGCGAATCGCTGTTCTCGTCGATCCATGGAGCGGGCCGAATCATGTCGCGCACGGCCGCGAAAGGGCGATTCGTCAAAGTTGGCAAGAAAAGGATTCGACAGGATGGACTCGTTAGGCACGATGACATGATGAAATGGATCCACGGTCGCGGGATCGTTTTGCGCGGAGGCGATTTGGATGAAGCGCCGCAAGCGTATCGCCGTTTACCGGATGTTTTGAAAGCGCACGCCGGGACAATTCGCATTCTTCACACCTTGCGGCCGCTCGGCGTGGCAATGGCCGGCCGCGAAATCAGGGACCCCAACAAAGATTGATCGATCAAAGTTGGAGACGCCTCCAATTTCACGGAGAGGGCGATGGATTTCGGGACGGCGCTGCGCCAGGTGTTGATGTTGCCGCCTTCACGGTCGCCGACGGACTGGCTGAAGCACCTGGCGTTGGACTCGGAGTGCCGCCGGAAATTTTTGTGACCTCGTCCTCGAGCAGATGTCTTTCTTCGGGGTAAAGCGGACCGCGCTTGGCAATTTGAAGATATTCTTTGGCGGCGTCGGCTTGATTCACATCGAGTAACAACACCGCTGCATAAACTGCATTGTGCGATTCATGCGTCGCTTCTGTTGGCAATTTTTGAATGACGTTAAGTCCTTCCATCGTTCGACCCTGAACATAAAGCGAAAAGGCGTAAGCAACGGCTGCATTCGCATCGTTTGGCGCCTGTTCGTAAGCTTGCTTGGCCAAATCCTGCGCCTGTCTCGTGTTCTGGTCGATGTTCAAACCGAGCCGGGCCAGATTTGCGCTAATGGTGACGTCGTTAGGCGAATTTTCGTGCAGTCGCTGAAGCACGTCGTAAAGTTTTTTTGTGTCGTTGCCGCCGCGGTACAATTTGTAGAGCGCGTCCAAGGCTTCGCGGCGAGTCGGCGGATTTCGTGATAACAGCGACCAAAGCTCTTCACTTTCGATCGCAAGATTCCATTTGCTGGCAAGACGAGCGAGCCGGAGCTCGTGATCGGGCTGATCGGCGGCCGCCCGCAACGCCTCCCGCCAAAGGGTGTCGAACTCCGCGTCTGCGGCCGACTGCCGCGACTGATGCGCGGCAAATCCCTGGTAAGCCAGGCGCAGATAATCGTCGCTGCCCCATGATTCGCTCCTCGTCCAGCGGCGCAAACGCGACCAATTCTTGAGTTCGGCGAACGCGGCGGCGATTGCAATCGCCGGGGGCGGATGATCGGTCGTTTCTGCCGGCAGCTTTTCCAACCACTTGATTACGTCCGACGCCATTCCATTTTCGTTCATCCAATCCATTAGCAGCGCGAGATCGGCGGGATTACGGGCCGCAAACGGCTTTACTTTCTCGAGCAGGTTGTCGAATTTTTTTGCATCGAGTTTCCGATAAAAATTCAGACAGAGCAGATAATCCGCGAATGTGACGTCCGGCGACATTTGGAGCTGTTGGGCCAGGCGGTCGGCGGCTTCAACGTCCTTTTGGTCGACTGCATCGTTTAGAAGCGCGCGTAACGCGCCGCTTCGAAACTGCGGCTTCTCCATCAGCCGATTTAGACTTTCGCGCGCACGCCTGGCCTTTTCCGGGTCCGCCGAGTGAATTTGAATTGCCGCAAGGTTGAACTGGTAAACGTCATTTTTAGGATCTTTTTCGACCGCTATCTCGAAATGATGTTCCTGATCGGCAACATTTCCTTCCGCGCGCGCCAACCATCCGGCGACGACGTGGAAAGTGGCCCGGTCTTCGCCGCGCGGGCCGATGTTCGCCAAAGTTTTTCGAGCGAGATCGATCTGGTTAAACCGAAGCGCCGCCGAAGCGAGATTCAACTGAGCGTCGATGTTGTCCGGTTGCAATCGCGCGATCTGGGCGCGCCAGGAAACGGTTTCCTCGGAGTTTTGTTTTTCGCTTGCATCGGCCAGGATGTAAAAGGCGGGCACCGAATCGGAGTGAACTTCCAGAACTTGTCGCGCCAGCCGGTTGGCGCCGGCAAAATCTTTGTTCTGCAACATCGCCGACGCGCGTTTCAACAAACGCGTTTCACGCCAGCCAGAGTAGAGTTTTGAACCGTAAGTCCCGAAAACGATGATCAGGGCCAGAGCAACCGCTGCCGCAATCACGTAAAGCAAAACGCGAAACGGCGGAGAATGAAGTCGGAAGCTCGGATACGATTCGACGCCGGGTAAAGAATGACTGCGCCTTCGGCGGCGAACCCGTCTGATTTTCTCCGGCATCTAATCTTTATGCGTGGACGACTCCTAGAATGCAACTCGCTCCTTGAAAGGAGAAGCGGCCGACGGACTAGGTTTCGCCCTTCGCCTCACGCACAACGGGAACGCTTCCGACCTGATCGCGCACACGGTCGCGCATACGCGGACCCCAGACGTAGCGAGTGAGCAATACTTTGATAGTTGCGGTTAACGGCACGGCCAGGATCGGGCCCAACAAACCGCCGATCAATAAGCCCCAGACGAAAATGGAAACGATCACGGTCATTGGATGCAGGCCGACGGATTGGCCAACGATTCGTGGGGCATAAAACATTCCCTCAAGATTTTGAATGACGATAAATATGCCGGTCACAATGATTGGGTGCAGCCAATCGCCGTATTGGAATGCCGCGATCAGCACTGCTGGGACCCAGCAAATGATGATTCCGATATACGGGATCATTGTCAGGATGACGACCATCAAACCGATCAGGGGCGCAAAATTCAAACCGAGCAAAGCGAGGGTGCTGCCGATAAGAGTTCCATCAACCAGGCAAACCAGCAGCTGGCCGCGAAAATAAGCGATAATGTAGCTGTTGATCTCCGACAACGCGGAAGCGATTTCATCCTTCAGCGGCGAGGGCCGGAGCGGCAAATAATCTCTCCATCGTCTTTCGATTCGCGGCCGTTCCTTCAAAAGAAAGAAGAGGTAAATCGGCACCAGGATCAAACTGAGTAAGAAACCGGCAACACCAAGAAATCCGCCGATACTTTTCTTGAGAATGTTCCAAACCTTATCGCTCCAGGCCGGCAACTGATGCTGGACATACACAATCATTTTCTCGACGTCGCCCTCAACTTTTTGGCGCTCGGCAGAACTCAGCTTCGGCGGGGCGGCGGAGATTGATTCTACCTGCGGTGACGACGATGCACTCGGAGTGGGCGGTGGCGTGGCGCTGGGTGATTTCGGCGGAGGGGTTCCAAGAAGCAAATTAACCAGGCCTGAACTGGCCGATTTGCCGCGCGTCCCGGTAGGTGCCCCGAAAGCGCGATTGTAGCGGACAGCCAGGTCAACAATTCGATCCCGCGCTGTTTGCGTGTAGGAAGGGAGTTCTCTCGCGAAGTTTGCGCTCTGCTCCGAAATCGTCGGCACGACCCACCAAAAGAGGCCGACCAACGCGACTAACGTCATTATGAAAATCGTAATAATCGACCACAGGCGGCTCAAACCGCGGCGACAGAGCTCGGTCACCAGTGGATCGAGGAGATAGGCCAGGATGATGGCTATGGCCACCGGAATCAGGATTGGCTGAAGGAAACTGATCAGGTTCGCGCCGACATAGACGATCGCCGCGGCAATTATAATGAGCATTACCACAAAGATCGCGGTGAGCGCGGCCCACATCGTTCGCTTCTGCCAGGGTGTTGGGTAGGTACTCATGAAATCGCGCCGGCCGGGCGAAGCAACAAACGTAAAGCGGCGGCTGCCTTAATGAATGGAATTGCCATTCGGCGTTTGGCCTTTGCTCATTTTGGTTTTCGCGTTGTCGATCTTCTCACTCAGGCTCTTGTTTTGCGGATCCAAATTCAACGCCTTTTGCCATGCATCCACTGCCTGGGCAACTTTGTTCATCTTCGCGAAGGTGTCTCCAATGTGTTCGAATACAACCGGATCATCGCGAGTCATCTTTTGCGCAGCTCGCAATAAATCAACCAGTGCCTGATCGAATTTTCCCTCCCGGTATTCCAACCAGCCGAGCGTGTCGATATACGCGCCGTTGTTGGGATCGCTCTGAAGAGCGAGCTTAACCATCTGTTCGGCTTCATCGAGCCGCATATTGTGCTCGGCCCACATGTAAGCCAGATAATTGTAAGCATCAGCACCGTTGGCTGGATCGAGCGCGATCGATTTTTGGAACAAGCCCGCCGCTTTATCGTAAAGACCGGCCTGCTCGGCAGCGGCGCCATAATCGAAAAAGAATCGCGCGTTGGTAATTTCACCGCCATCCAGCTCGGCTTCGTGCAACGCTTCTTCAAACGTGGCCACTGACTCCTGCGAGTGCTTCGCCTCGCGTTGAGCGATTCCAAGATAATAGGCAATTTCGGGAGTTCGAGGAAAGTGCTGGCGTGCTTCCGTGAGAATTTTAATCGCGTGCTCATTTTCCTTGAGCGGACCCAGGAGCAATTCGGCGAGATGCACGTAGGGAGTGATCCGCTCCGGATTTACAATCAGGCTTTGCTCGTAATTTGCCGCTGCCTTTGCGAACGACGCTTTGGCTTCGTCCTTCTTTTTGTCTCGCTCGAATACACGGGCGCTGTCATCGAACAGGCCGGCGAGCAAATCGTACGGCTGATATTTTTCCGGGTGCTGCTTGATGATTTCCTCCAGCATCCCGATGGCTTTGTCGCGCTGGTTTGTCATCAGAAAGCCAGTAGCCAGTTTTTCTCGCGCGTTCGTGTCTTCCGGCTCCAATTCGAGCAGTCGCAGGTAAAGCGGAATCGCTTCCTTAATCTGCTGGGTCGACGCGTAGTAATCTGCGAGATCTTTTAGAACTGCGCTGTCATCCCCGGCGTGGTCGGCCGCCTTTTTAAAAATTCCATTTACCCGCGCTATCTCGTCCGCAGTGGGGTTGCGATCCGTCTTGAACACAATCGACGCATAAAGTTTTCCGAGCCGGGTCCAAAAGGTCGCATCATCGGTCTTCAGCGCAGCCGCCCGGTCCAGTGCCTGCACCGCTTTTTTTTCGTCACCCGCGGCGAGAGCCACTTCACAAAAACGCTCGTAAGCGGCGATGTTTTGCGGGTTGATCGCGATCGCCTTGTTGACGTAATCGATCGCCTGATCGGTGCGCCCGAGATACTTCGAGTAGATGAACGCCAATTCCAGCAACGGCTCCGGCGCGTTCGGTGTTGCCTTGATCGCGTCCTTTAAAACATCGATCGCTTCTGGAAAATCATCCTGCCGCGAAAGCAATGACGCCACCCGGCCGGCGAGTTCGATCTGGCCCGGATCGACATCCAGCACCTTGCGATAAGAAGCCAGGGCTTTGTCCATTTCGCCGCTGTCTTCGAACGCCATACCTTCGACAAAATGGGCGAGCGCATCGGCTTTGTGTTCGTTTTCGAGTCGCAACTGCAAATCCTTGGCCGGAGTCGAATTCAAGGAGTCGTCCTGTCGAACGATTTTTTTTGCCGGCGCGGAGGTTGGCCTGGGCGCAGGCGCCGGTGGCGCAACACGGGTCCGAGCGAACGCCGCAGGCGAGCCGGCGCAGCTGAAAACCAGCAGCAGTAACGCAGCGATCCGCCGCCCTGACGCGATCATGGTTCGAGTGTAGTCGTCCGGCACAACCGCGCAAATGCCTGAGCGCCTAACGAATCGAAATTCTAAGCCTTGTAGCGCAAACGTTTCTTGTGGCGATTCGCCCGCATACGTTTACGGCGTTTGTGCTTTGAGATTTTGGCTTTTCGTCGCTTCTTCAGAGAACCCATGAATTGTCAGTTGTGATCGGTGATCCAACCACATCGGGCGTGCCTATTCAACCCTTCTTCTTGGTTGATCGGCGACCTTCGCGAAACGAACGAACGGGCAAAGGAAAAAAGTTCGTGGATGACGTTGGCAATCAAACCGCGCAAGAAATCGCCTACCCCGCATCCGGCCTCCTTCTGCCTTCATCCTTCTGGATGGTCGGGCTGGTGGGATTTGAACCCACGGCCTCCTGGTCCCGAACCAGGCGCTCTACCAAGCTGAGCCACAGCCCGCACTAATTTCAGGCGGCCATACTTCGCGCATTTCGACGTTACTAGCAAGCAATTGAAGCGCTGGAGGTTGTTTCGACGGTTTGGCGGCGGCATGTTTTGGGGACCGCGGCCAGTATTGGAGCGGGTAAAACCGGAGCCGATGTGTAAGGAAATTTAACATAGAACTATCTGGGGAGAGAGCTGAATTATCGGAAATTACTCTCAAATCTGAGAGAAATCCTTCAATTTCTCAGTTTTACAAGGATTACCGCAGGGGCGCGGAAAAGGGGCATATTCTCTGCTGGTATTATAATTACTATAATTCCATGCGAACTCGACCCAACCCAGCCGAATCCGGGATGACGCTTCCAGAGGTCCTCGTCGCCATCTTATTAATGGCGCTGTTCTGCGGGTCGATCTTTGAGTTGAACGCGGTTTGCCTCCGTTACATCGACAGCAGCAAAGAGGCAGTAGCGGCGCTTCAGTCCGTCCATGATCGGGCCGAAGTTCTTCGCAACCTCTCTTTTAGTGATTTAACCACTACCGCGACGGTTCAGAATATCCTCACCAGCCCCGCCAACTCCTCCGACTTTTGCAAAAAAGCAACGGAGACCGTCACGATCGCAAGTTATCCGACGGCCAACGGTAGCACCCAATTCACCAGGAATCCTGATGGAACCGTTACGCTCAATTCAACGGCCACGAGTCTCGGGACGACGCTCGTGCAAGTAGATGTCTCAGCTTCATGGAACATGCTCGGCGGACGGGCACGTTCCGAACAAACCAGCACCATCATCTCAAACGGAACCAAGAAATGAAACTCGCATCCTCACACAAATCGGCCGGCTATAGCCTCAGTGAAATCCTCGTCAGCTTAACCCTCAGCTCGGTTATTCTGGGCGCGGCAATCACCTGTGGAATCAGTCTCCAAAAAAGTTTCAACGCCACCGACAATTATTTGGCGACGCATATCCAACAGGTCCGTATTATTGATTACCTGACCCGCGACGTGAAACGCGGATTAGTCGTTACCACTTCCGTCGATTTGCAAAGTGTGACGATGACGTTGCCGAGTTATTTGATTCAAGACGGGGACCCCGAAGCGGTCGGAAATCCCTCCCTGGTAAACACTCCACGGACTCCCACGATTTCCTACGGTTCGAGCGGTTGGCTGGTCAATTACGGCGCTTCGACGACCAATGTTGTTTATTCAATCAACGGCAGCTCGATTGTGCGAATTGAAAACGGTGTGGTCACGACCATCGCTTCGAGCACTGACCAACTCGTTCCGAAGAGCACGGATGTGGAATTGGCGAACACTGAATACAGCAACACCTCGGTGACTTTCATGCCGATCTTCAATCTGGCCGGCAACGCCGCTGATCGGACCAGCACTACTCTCTACGCTACTGCCTACCTCAGAAACAAACGCCGCGGTTAAACACAACGGGAGGCAATATGCAATTATTGAGAAAGCCTGAACAGGCGAACGTTCTTCTCTGCGTTCTTTGTGTAATTTTGGTCGTCACCATAATCGGCGGCAATGTCTTGCTTAATTGCGTCACGCGTTACAACACCGCCTCGAGTCAGGTGCGTAGCTGGAAAGAATCGCTCGATGCAGCCGAGGCCGGCGGCGATCTCTCCTACGCGGAAATCCGTAAAACCATTCTCGACCCCACAAACGCTTTCCACGGCAATGGCTGGACTTCCTCTGGCGGCGTCTACAGTAATCCCGGAGTCACATTCGGACAGGATAATCTAAGCACGAGCAGCAAGGTCGATCTGTTCTATTACGATTTTAACGGCAATCCCTGGTACCGGATTCGGACCAAGGGCACCGCACCGGTTAATGGTTTAAAGCGGGTGACCATGGATGACCGGATGGGCGCATCAACTCGCGGCGACAGTCTGTTGCGGAAGATCGACTTCAATTACGACCATTTCATCGCCACATATGGACCAAACGGTGACAATGTTGGTAAAACGCTGGTTCCCATAGGATCTCAACCGCAAATCTCGCGAAGAGTCGAATTGGTCGCCGCCCCGATCACGCCCTTTGAAGCCGCGATTAAGGCCGGCGGAACTTTCTACGGACTCGGTTCTGCAGCTTTCATCGACAGTTATCGATCCTCCGCCGGGGCGTACGATGCGAGCGTGAAGGACAATCCCAGCGATCCGCGATTCGCGGATGCGCGCAGCGGGACCGTTGAACTCAATACCTCCGTCGCGACGATCATGGGCAGCATCTACGGCAACGTTTATACGAACGGTGGACTTGTAACTAAAAAGACGACGAGCGTTTACGGAGTTATCGATAACAACGTTCCGTTTACTCTTCCCCCATTCTACATGCCGGACACATCTTCCTGGAGTTTCGTTTCCAATCCGAGCCAGGTTAATGACCACACGACGATCACCCCGCCGGCGGCTGGAAGCGCAACCAATCCCAATTACTACCTGATGAGTTCTTTCGCCAACAACGGCAGTCTAACTGTTAATCC
>JAJPJU010000193.1 GCA_021324035.1 Spartobacteria bacterium
ACATCAGGCATTTGGACCGAATTCGATTGAACGTCTTCCTGCAGCCTGGGGTTCATCCTGGCCGCGGCTCCAACACTATTTCGATCCGCCTCTGGCATTGAATCTACCCGAGAAGATCGTATCGGACGCGTCTCCAATATCGCTGCCGTTGCCGGAAATGAACGGCAGCAAATTCGATTTTCTGAAAATCGATTTGTTCAGCAATGTTGCGACCCAATCGCGATTGGAAATCGACATCACCTGGACTTCCGAATTGGGGGAAGGCAGGGTCCGATTTGTGCCCGAGAGCGGAACAAACTTGATCCCGTTGGGAGCATTTGGTGAGTGGTTGCTTTCAGAAAAGATTCAGAACCTCCAGATCACACCTGTTTCTGGACCGACGCACCTGAAGTACACGGTAAGAAATGTTGAGTTACTTCGACTGAAGGATTGATCGCGGCATGCCAGCCGCGAAAGAACGATTTGGTGAGCAGAATGCGACCCATCTCTTCGCTAGACTGGCACTTCACGTGCTCAGAATCTCGGGATGCAGAGCCATCCTCCGGGAAGGCCCCGGACTGTTGCAATTATTGGTGCTGGACCAGCCGGAATCACTGCCGCCTATCAGCTCGTAAAGTCTGGAATTCGAACTGAAGTTTTTGAGGCAGCCCCCTCGGTCGGCGGATTGGCGCGCACCATCGATCTCTGGAATCAGAAAGTCGATCTCGGACCGCACCGGTTTTTCAGCAGCGATCCAAGAGTGAACAAAGTCTGGCTGGAAGTTATGGGCGACGATTACGAAATGGTCAATCGGCTAACCCGTATTTATTACAAAGGCCGGTTCTTCTATTATCCGCTCAAGCCGTTCAACGCGCTCGCCAATCTTGGCGTGCTCGAAGCGATGCGCTGCATGACGAGTTACGGCGTCCAACGGTTTCGTCGATGCAACGAGCAGGATTGTTTTGAAACCTGGGTGGTGGGCCGTTTTGGACGCCGCTTATTTGAAATTTTCTTCAAAACTTACAGCGAAAAGCTCTGGGGAATCGGATGTCAGGAGCTGGACGCCGATTTTGCAGCTCAGCGAATCAAAAAACTCTCACTCCTGGAAGCGATCAAGAACTCGCTGTTCACTGGCAATGGCAATCAGCACAAGACCCTGGTCGATCAGTTCGCTTATCCTCACAACGGCAGCGGGGAAGTTTACCGGCGCATGGCCGCATTCGTCAGGAACAATGGCGGCTCAGTGGAATGCAAGCAGCCAGTCCATCGTGTACTGGTCAAAGATCGCCGGGCGATCGGATTGGAATTCGAAAACGGCGAACAGCGTTTCTTCGATCAGGTTATTTCTACAATGCCGCTGAATCTGCTGGTCACACGTTTAGCCAATGTGCCTGATCGGATTGTTGCCGCGGCGAACTCGTTGCGGTTCAGAAACACAATCCTGGTTTACCTCAAAGTTGAGTCAACGCGGCTGTTCAAGGACAACTGGCTGTATATTCACTCGCCGGAATTGCGGACTGGACGAATCACCAATTTCCGCAATTGGGCGCCACAGCTTTATGGCGACGAACCAAGTTCAATTCTGGCGCTGGAATATTGGTGCAACAATGAGGATCCCCTTTGGTCTGAGAAAGACGACCGCCTGATTGATTTGGCGAAGAACGAACTCAACAAAACCGGCCTAACAAATAAGGCAGTTATTTCTGCCGGTTATGTTCATCGGATCCCGCGATGTTATCCGGTTTACGTGCGAGGCTATAAGAACGCCTTAGAACCGGTCGAGCAATACCTGAAACAGATAGATGGTCTCACAGTTATTGGCCGTTACGGATCGTTCAAATACAACAACCAGGACCATAGTATCCTGATGGGGGTATTGGCGGCCGAGAACATCGCGCAGGACGCGAAGTTGCACGACCTGTGGCAGATCAATACCGACTACGAATATCAGGAGTCCGCGGTTATCAGCAAAACCGGCCTGGTCAGAGAGCCATCGAAAAGCCGTGGCTTGCCGGCGCCCGCCCCGGTGCCGAGCGCAGCGTAACCGCGGCGCATCAAACGTTGGTTACGGCCGAGGCTCTCCAGAAATGAAGTCGAGAGAGTCGTTGTTTCGACGCGTTAATTAAAGGTACGATCGAGCCGGCGATCAAAGTCAGCCATGGGAAAAGAGATAACGGGATCCACGATTCTCGCAATTCGTCGGTGGAAATCGCAACCGACCACGGCAGACCGCCGGAGGTTACGTTGTAAAAAACGAACAAAAAGACCGAGCTCGAGATTACCACGGCCGTGTAAAAGCTCGGCGATAGCATCAGAATAAACGGCGCGAGCCAAACCAGATATTGCGGGCAAACGCCGGGTGCAAAAACGAAGAACGCCAACCATGCGTAGGCCAGTGAATTCACGAACGACCGGCCCCTGGAATTCCGGTTTTGCCACGCAATCCAGACTACCACTGCGATGATGATCATTTTTAGAATCGTCATGATCAACGTCTGACCCGGGTCGAGATCGATGAAGGAAACCCGGCTAAATTCCTTGGCGCCGGTAGCGCGAAACAAATAAGTAATTCCCCACATCCCCCAATAACTGCCGTAACCGAGAACGTTCTTTGCAAACAAGCCTGGGAAGTTCAGAAGCGGTTGAACCCACAAGACGCACGTCGTAATTGCACCGACAATCAGAAAATCTCGACTGCGATTTTGCGACCACCAAAACAAGACGAACGCCGGCAACAAAAGCAGGGGAGCGATTTTGATCTGGCAGCTGAGCGCGAAAAATAATCCAGCCAGAGCAGGCTGATTGCGCAAACACATCCAGACCGCGCAGACCAAAAGCAACACCATCACCGAGTCGGTATTGCCGTGAAACCCGGACACCATCAACGACACCGGACTGATAGCGAACAATCCAAGCGCCCATGTTGGAATTGCGAGGTTAAGTTTTCGGAACTGGAGTAAAACCAGAACCGTCAGCAGATCGGCGATGATTCCTGGCAGTCGAAGCAGGAATGGGAAATGAATGCCGAGGTCCTGGGCCAAAGGTTGCTCGGTGAGCACAAAAATGCCGCGCAGGAAGTAAGCGGTGAGCGGCGGATGATTGAAGTAGCGGCTGTGCTCGTAAGTCCAGCGCAGTCCGTGTTCGTTCAAAACTTTGGCGAAGCCGTAGAAGGTCACCGCGTCATTCGTCCCGATTGTGTTGTAGGCAATCGCGAGCTTGAGTGTCATCGCGATCAAGGCGAGGGCGACAATGAAAATAGCGCGCAGGTCGCGTGCGGGGTTCATCTCGGCCAACTTCGAGCAGCTTCGGTGCCTTCGTCTCAGACCTGGCGTCGCCTCAAGGAGTGTTTTGTTCGATCTGCTGTCGCAATGCGATGAACTCCGGTTGGTCGGGTTTCAATTGAATCGCGGTGGCAATTTCCATCCTTGCCGCATTGCGATCGTTTTTTCCGAGGAACACCTTGGCCAACATAAAATGTGTTTTCGGATTGCGTGGATCGACATCTTCAGCATGGCGAAACCAATTTTCGGCGGCGTCGAATTCCTCCGCATTGAGCGCAATGACACCGAGATTGTTGAAAGCGCCTTTATGCTTGGGATCGAGCGCGAGGACTGCACGATAAAATTCAGCTGCAGCCCCGGAATTACTCTGAGCCAGGCGAAGATTGCCGAGCGCGAAGAGCGTTTCGGAATTGTCGGGCACGTAAGCATAAGCGAGCGCAAGCTTGCTCTCGGCGAGCGGCAAATTGTTGGATTCCAATGCCTGCCAGCCGGCGTTGTAAGAATCGAGCGCCCACAGTGAAGGGTCCTTCTGCGGCCATGCCACGAACGTTGTCGATGGAAGAAGGATTATCAGATACAGAGCGGCTGTTCGCAGATCGCTCGCAACAATCTTTTCCCAAAAGGTCGACAGCCCGATCAGCGCAAAAATCAGCAGGCCCGGAACGACAACGAGTCGATAACGTTCGGTGACGAAAACGGTCAGAACCGAGAACATCGCCAGCAAGATCGCTCCGAAAATCCAGCGAGAGCGGGGCGAGGAGCTCCAGGCGACAAGAATTCCTGGAATCGCCAGCGCAGCAATCGATCCAAAGTATAGGCCGGGAAAGATGACGCCTTGTTCGCGAAGGATGGTGATGATGCTGAGGTCGTCGTATTGAAATGCATTCCAGAAATTGCGCAGCTTGAGTCCCATAAGCCTCAACCAGGCGCCGAATCGCGTCGTGATAAAATTCTTCGCTTTTGCCGACCAAAAACGAGAAACCTCCGCGTGTTTCAGAGGACGTCCGGCGATTATCTCAGCCTGGTCGATCGAGTCCTGAAGCATCGCAGCCTGACCGGCACGCAGACCTGGCGGAAATCGGGGATAGCCGTTGGCGTCTGGATTATTTCCGATCCAGAAATTGATTCCGCCGTGGGCTGAAAGCGCCACTGGGTCACGCGCGATCAAATAATTATGGATCCAGCACGGCGAGGTGCCGATCACCAGGCCCAGAATCAGAACACCAATTTTCCCCGCAACTTTTGACCAGGCGACGGAGCCTTTCCGAAAAATAAGACCCGCGATCATCAGCGGCACCACTGCGAGAACCGTCGCAACCGCTGTGGCCGTAAGTCCCACCAGGAGCGCGAGAAGAAATGACTCCAAAAAAGTGGGGCGGAAACCTCCGCGAACCAATCGCCACACCACGAACCAAAAGACAAAAACAAACCAGGCAGTCGGCATCAGGATCACGGCGTAAGCTTGAGCGGGAACGAAAAATGCCCAGCCGAGGGCCGACAGGACGGCAGCCGTTCGGATGTATTTCGGGACGCCGGTTTCCGTCGCTGGCGAATCAAAAACGTCGATGAAAATCCGATAAATCAGCACAGCCGTCCCGGCATCGATAACGGCCTGAAGCATGCCCGGAATGAATGGATTTTCGCCAAATAACCGGCCGAGAAAGGCCAAAAGATAGGCGTAGCCCGGAAGGCCATAAAAAGCCAACGGCTGGGTGAAGGCGCCGTGCAGTATCTGCTTCGCCCAATCACTGTAGAAATGCATGTCCCCACGCGAGGGGATGAACAGTGGCGACCGGGTAAGGCGGACCAGCGCCGCCAGACGTAAACCGAAGACAATGAGGAACAGAACAGGGCCGGTCCGCAGGAACCAAAGCCGGCGCCGGGGGTCAGTTTTCAGGGCATTTGGCATTAACACTGCTGATTTATCGCTCACTTCGCGATCCGCAGATCGTGGAGCGCAGTCAAACAAACAAGAGAAAGCAATAGCATGTTAAACGCCATCAACAAACGCCGCGGGGGCTTTACCCTCGTGGAAATCATGATCGTAGTTGCGATCATCGCGCTACTCGCAGCGATTGCGGTCCCCGGATTTCTCCGGGCGCGCAAACGCTCACAAGCCAGCCGTATTTTGAACGATCTGCGTATGATCGATTCAGCGGTTGACCAGTACGCGATTGAAACCAACCGGAAAACCGGAGACGTCGTCGCCGTTGCCGACTGGACGAACTACTTGAAAAAGGGTTCGCTCCTCTATAACGGCGGCAAAAGCATCCTGGGTACCGCTTATGGTGCTCAGACTGTCGACACCATCCCGCAAGTGCCATCGGCCGACCTTACTACGTTGTCCGATGTAGCCGGCACCGGTTTCTGGTCGCCTTACGGTCCGTAAAGAATCTGACGATTCATTCTCCTGTCATTCGCGGTCGACCCGGGAGTGGCAGGGAATGAGGCGTGAGAAGCGGAAAAATCCGGCGATCGCGGCTCTGACAGAAAATCCTTAACCGCAATTATACCATGTTTAGAAAAATCCATTCCAAACGCGCCGGTTTCACCCTGGTCGAAATCATGATCGTGGTGGCAATCATTGCATTGCTCGCTGCGATCGCCGTCCCTGGTTTTCTCCGCGCTCGTAAACGCTCACAGGCTTCCAAAATTCTCAATGACCTCCGCATGATCGATGGAGCTGTCGATCAATACGCGATCGAAACCGCTCGAAAGACCGGAGACGTGGTCGGAGTCGCTGACTGGACTAACTATCTAAAGAAGGACACCAATCTTTACCGAACTGGACAGGATCTGTTCGGTGACGACTACGGCGCCCAAACCGTAGATACGGTGCCTCAGGTTCCGTCAACCGCTTTAACCACGTTGTCCGATGTTGCGGGCACCGGGTTCTGGTCGCCTTACGGTCCCTAACGCAACTTTGCTTTCGATGACGGGAGCGTCCTTCCAAATGCGCTGGGACGCTCCCGTTTAACTTTACACGATGAGTGCCTCAATCCCACTCGTTAGGCCGGCAGCACCGGACGCAAAACGTGCGGCCGCGATCGAAACGGTCAGCCGAATCGCGAGGGCGGATTGGTTTCGCTGCATCCTCCTCGCCGCCGTTGTCGTTTTGATTCATTCACCGGCCCTGCAGGGTCAGCGAATTTGGGACGACCAATATTTGGCCCACGACAACCCAATCATTAAGAGTCCTCTTCTTATCTTGGAGTCGTTCCGGCATCACCTGTTTTTGGATTCCCTGTCTGCGCATTACCGGCCCGTTCAGAACATCTCCTTCATCTTCGATTACTATTTTTGGAACACCGACGAGTTCGGTTTTCATTTGACCAACACATTGCTGCACGCCGGAGCGGGAATTCTCCTCTATTTCCTGATTCGACAGCTCCTCAGCGCTTTTTTGTTTCCGGCTTCGCCGATAGCAGTCCGGCAGCGCATCAGACGACGCCTCCCATGGATTTCGAATGCTGCTTTTCTGGTGGCGCTGTTGTGGGTTGTTCATCCGGTGCATAGCGCCGCGGTCGATTACATTTCCGGCCGGGCAGACAGTCTTGCTTTCTTTTTTGCCGCAGCCGCCTGGCTTCTGTTTCTAAAGGCTCAGAACTTGTCACGCACGGCTTGGCGCGTTGTGGCCTACGGTTTGGCCGTTTTCTGCGGCTTGTTCGCCTTACTGTCCCGCGAAATCGGCTGCATCTGGATTGTGCTTTTTATCACCCATCTCCTTTGGATCGACAAAGCGGTTCCGTTTCGACGGCGTCTGGTCGCGATCAGTTGTTGCCTTGCGATGATTGGAATTTACGCCGGTCTCCGACAACTGCCCGCCGAACGCGCGACTATGGCAGCTCAACCCGGTTGGACAGCCCCGGTTCGAGCCGTTTTGATGGCGCGATCGCTTGGAGACTATGCGCGATTGATGGTATGGCCTGCGAATCTGCACATGGAGCGAACTGTAGTTGATCCGGGCAGCTGGCGGACAAACGCCGACTGGAGACGAGGCATCAACTCTGAATATTTGTCGATCATTGGTCTGTTACTGCTCGCTCTGCTTGTCTACGGCAGCGCGAGGAAAGGGCGTGGTCAAAATATTCGGACGTTTGGGGCGGTTTGGTTTTTCGCGGCTTACCTGCCGATCTCAAACCTGTTTCAGTTAAACGCCACCGTCGCCGAACATTGGCTTTACCTGCCACTTGTCGGCTTCCTCATCTTCGCACTTGGCTGGGCCATCGAATTGCCGATTCGGTATGGCTACGCCGCGACCATCGTTGCAATCATTGCGGCAGCTGGTTTAAGCGGACGCAGCTTCGTTCGGAGTTCCGACTGGGCGAACGAGGAAACATTTTACAAACGGACACTCGAGGCCGGTGGCGAGAGCGCGCGTGTTTCAGTTAACCTTGCTCAAATCTATGTCCGTCGCGGAAATTACGCGTTAGCCGAAAAGCTGTTGCGGGAAGTTTTGCAAAAAACTCCGGATTATCCGACCGCGCGCATAAATCTCGGCAATGTTTTGATTCAGCAGGGCAAAAACGCAGAAGCAGAAACGCTTTACCACTCGTTGTTCAGCGACGACAAGCGGATCCGAAAGGAGTATCCCAGGACCTGGATTTCAGCAGTGAATCTGGCCTGTGTTCGCCACAAGGCAGGCGACGATAAGGGTGCACTTTCGGTTCTCGATCAGGCTCGCGCTGAACATCCTGGAGTTTGGGAAATAATCAGTTACGAAGCGGAACTCCGTCGCGAGGTTAGTGGAGCTTCAGCCGCACTTCCACTGATTGAAGATTTTGTTCGCGACCATTGGTGGCATTACGGCGCCGCAGTGGCGCGTGGCCGTCTCTATGCCGAAATTGGGAATGTCGCGATGGCTGAAACGGCGTTATCGCACGCAAGTCGGTTGGACGTTCACGATGCTGAAGCGTTGCATTTGCTGGCGGCGATTAAACTTCGGCAAAACGATTTGGAGGCGGCTTTCCGAACCCAACGGCGCGCCATCAGCCGGCAGCCTGAGCAGCCGAGCCAATACATCTTGCTCTCCAATATTTTGGAAAGAATGGGTCGCGGTGAAGAAGCTCGCGCTGCGCTTGCGCACGTTTCGCACCTGCGCGAATTGGCGGACACGTCCCGGCAGCAATCGCTTTGATCTGAAAAATCCTTTCGCATCGCGAGCGCTGCGACCCCATGTTACGCTTTAGTTCGCATGCAAATTTTTGTTCTCGGGGCCGGCGCAATCGGCAGTCTTTATGGCGCCAAGCTCTCCGCCGCGAACGACGTAACACTGATCGGACGCCCCGGTCACGTCGATGCCATCAACAAAGCCGGCCTTCGCATTGAGGGGCTCGAACAGCGCATCGTTTCCCTACGCGCTGCGACACACATCGAACAGATTGCGCCGGATGCATTGATTCTGTTGACCACGAAAGTCTCGGACACCGCAGCCGCGCTTGCGCCAATAGCCAAACTTATTCGCGCCGACACGATCCTCATTGCTCTCCAAAACGGGCTTAACAATGATGAGATTGCGCGCGCCGCGCTTGGCAACCGCGGAATTGTGCTTCGCGGGATCACTCAGTTCGGCGCCATTTTTGAAGCACCCGGAACCATTCGATACATGGTGAAAGGCAATACCCTGCTGGAAAACCACGAACGCAGTGCCGGCATTGCAGAAATTTTCAACGCCGCGGGCCTCGACTGCCGCGTTTGTGCCGACATCAAAGCCGAAGTCTGGCGAAAACTGATTTTCAATTGCGTCGTGAATCCGGTCACGACCATCCTCGGTTGCAAGGTCGGCGGAATTGTCGATCCAACTTTGGACCGGCTAAAGAAGCTGATCGTTGATGAATGTCTGGCCGTTGCGCGTGCTGAAGGCGTGGTTCTCGAGGGGGACCTTTTAAGTGAAATCAACTCAACCTACGCTGGGTCGCAGAACGTTGTTTCAATGCGACAAGATCTGCTGCGCAATCGTCCGACCGAAATCGATTACCTGAATGGAACTGTTGTCGCGGTTGGCGCGCGTCACGATCTGGAATGTCCCGTAAACGACGCGCTAACGAGAATAATTAAAGGGATGGAGACCACGGCCAGAGACAACGGAGGCGGCCCACGCTTGCCGCCTCAGGAATTACCAACAAAAAGCTCTCGGACCGGCGTGAGGGCGCCGGAAACTTCAACCAGCGAAATTACTCGCTAGCGTTAGTCGTTTGTTGCCGAGTGACCGCCTATGCGATCGAGCTGGTACGCCGTGGTCGGAATCACCCCGAGACGATCGCAGGACTGCCTAACGGCAGAACCCGTGATGATAGCTACGCACCTCTTGCTTTTAATCACTGTCTTCGAGGTTGCGACGCTCTTGCTCGGAGCAGCAAAAGCTGATGCGCAAACCGCGACCGAAATCGCAAGCGCTGCGCATCGAATCGACCAACCGCACAAGCCGCTTGGCTTTGTTACAGTTGTCATGAAAAAAGGATCAGTCTTTCCGAGGGAAAGCGCAAGTGAAATCGGTCGTTAGGCCCCAAGCCTATTCCTGCCGCAGAAAATGTTCGAGTCGCAACCGGTCCAAACGCTCGCGAGCTTCCCCGCTTCGGCTTCCACCCGCCGAGGCAAGCTTCTCATAAATGGATGCCGCAGCCTGCCATTGTGAATCTGCCTCAAGTAATTGACCGGCGTTGAAACCGGCTTTGTAAAACCAAAAAAACTCCCGCGGACGTTCGGACTTGGTTGCTTCTTCCAAGATTGTGTAAAAGCTGGCCAGCGCACCCGCGCGGTCGGATTTCTTTTCCAGGCAAAGCCCTTTCTTAAAAAGGGCCTGATTGCGCCAATGGGCCGGCGCGTCGCGATCCGCCGCCAGCCGGTCGTAGGCCTCGATCGCGCGCTGATAATTTTGCGGATCGGTTGCGGCCATCTCGAAAAAAATGTCGCCTTTGCCGCAAATGGCCTCCCGTTTTTCAGCGGGCTTCGCCGCGCCGTTCAAGACTTCATCATAGAGAGCGATCGCATCCTGCGGCTTTCCCAACTTGCGCTCGATCACCGCTTCTTCATTTCGCGCCGCCCATTTGAATTCACCATTCAGCTGCACAACGCGGTCGAACAAAACAATCGCCCGATCCAGCGACTGCGGAGTGATGCTGGCAATTGCCGCCTCGCCCGCGAAGAAAAGCGCACGCTCAGTTAGCGGACCTTTCGGATCCTCGGTCGTCAACAACTCGAACTGCGTTTCCGCATTGGCAAAATCTTCCTGTCGAAAATAAATTTCCCCGAGCTTCATGCGAACAGAGGACAAAAGTGTCGATTTGTCGTGTTGTTGAATGAATTTCCTCGAAAGTTCGATGGCCTTCGCTTCACCGCCAGGGGTCGCATCTTCCAACCAGATTGCCAGGTAATCGGCGCGTTCCCCGACAGCGGCGTCGGGTTTTGATTCCTTTGCCCGGGCCAGATCCTTTCGGGCTTCCTCGATTCGCGGCGGTGCGGCATGAAATGCGAGCTCAGCCAACGCCAGCCACGCTTCGGCGGCTCGTTGGCTCTTCGGAAATTCGCGCAGGAAATTGTTCAACGAAGCAACTGCTCGCGGGTCGCCTTTGGCCGCTTCTGTTAATCCAGCCTCGAGCCGCAGATCGGTTTGGGTCGTTTGGTCCGTCGTTTTCGTCCCAAGTTGCTCGACGTTCGCGACAAATCGCGTCTCATCGCCCTTTTGAAGAGCGCCGAGCGCGGCATTGAACATTGCCACCGGCGCTAATTGCGAATCTGATGCGGCAAGCTTTTCAAAATCGGCCGTCGCCGAATCGAATCGCCGGTTCCGATAATTAATTTCTGCCGCCAAAAGATTCATCCGGTCGAGGGTCGCGGGCTGCGGCCGTAACGCGCGGGCTTCGCTTAATATTGCCAGGGCGTCGTCAAACCGGCGGTCTTCCACTTCAAAACGTGCGAATTCGAGGAACGCAGGGGCGATCGCGGCATTTTGAGGATGATTCTTGCGCAGGGCGGCGAACGAATCCGCCGCTCGATCGCGACGGCCGGCTCGCAAATCCAAGCGAGCCAGATACCATTGAGCGAAGGCGCGCCGAGGCTGGGCTTGATCTCGGGCCCAACGATCCAGCTCAGCGCGTGATGGTTTGCGCTCCGCGCGATAAAGCTCATCCAGCTTGGCAAAGATTCGCGGCAAATCGACGTCGGAAGGCCGGTGTTCGATGAAATTTTCGAGCGCGTCGTCTCCGATTTCGGGCGTGCCCAGTTGCAAATGGGTATCGGCTAGTGCGAAAAGCACCGCCGTTAACGTCTCATGGGTGGCTCCGTCCGGTTGTTTCAGGATCGATTCGAAAGCCTCAATCGCGCGATCGGGGTGGCGGGAGGCCAGCTCGACACGTGCCCGAAGGAAATGACGCTGTTTCTTATCGGCAATTGTCGCCGGCTGCACTTTTTCGAGCAAACGGCGCGCATTGCTCGCGTCCGATCGATCGAGATAAATCTCAGCCGCGCGAAGCTGCGCACGAACGTTCCATTTCGGATCGCGAAACAAACTGTTGAAGTCTTGTAGCGCTTCATCCTGCCGGCCCAGCGCCCGCAACATTTCGGCGGCGCCAAAAACGGCTTCGGCCTGGAGGCCGGATGTTTCATCCGCGGCAACTTTTCGGTAAAGCGCGAGGGCATCAGCTTGACGATTCAAGCTGGCAAGCAATTGAGCGTGCCAGAAAATTGCACTCGGGCTGTGTTGCAGTCGCGAGTCATCCGCCAACTTCAATGCGTCGGCTGTTTGATTGGCCGCGACCAGCGCTTCCAATAACTTTCCGGCAACGGCACGCCAATCGGTTTCGCTCAGATTTTGTTTGAGCAATTCTTGCAACCGCATCACTGCAACTTCCGGAACGCCTTCATTCAGCGGACGCGCAGCTTCTGATAATTGATTCGAGATGTCCGCGTGACTTAGCGAAGCAAGTGCGATCACGATCGCCGCGGTGAGAGTTCGCGCGCGTTTCATTTCTTTTGCAACAGCGGCCGCAAATATTTTCCAGTCTGGCTGGTCGAGACGTTCGTAATTTCTTCGGGCGGTCCCGCCGCCACCAGCTCGCCGCCGCGTTCGCCGCCTTCCGGCCCCAGATCAACGATCCAGTCAGCGCACTTGATCATTTCGAGATTGTGCTCGATGACGATCAGGGTGTTACCCGCGTCGCGCAGTTTCATCAACACCTGAAGCAATTTTTCAATGTCGGCGAAATGCAGACCCGTCGTGGGTTCATCCAAAATGTAAACCGTTCGCCCGGTCGCCTTTTTCGCGAGCTCAGTTGCCAGTTTCACGCGTTGGGCTTCGCCACCGGAAAGCGTGGTTCCGGGCTGACCGAGTTGCAAATACCCGAGACCAACGTCCAGCAACGCATTCATCTTGTCCGAAATGCTTGGGACATTGCGGAAGAATCGCGCCGCCTCGTCCACGGTGAGATCGAGCACGTCTGCGATATTCTTTCCCTTGTAAGTGATCTCGAGCGTTTCCCGGTTGTAACGGCGGCCCCGGCACACTTCGCATTGCACGTAAACGTCAGGCAGAAAATGCATTTCGATCTTAATTAAACCGCCGCCTTCACAATTTTCGCACCGGCCGCCTTTCACGTTGAAACTAAACCGTCCCGGCTCATAACCCCGCACCTTCGCCGCCGGCAGTTTGGCGAATAAATCGCGGATGTGGTTGAACATGCCCGTATACGTTGCCGGATTGCTTCGTGGCGTGCGGCCAATCGGCGTCTGGTCG
>JAJPJU010000226.1 GCA_021324035.1 Spartobacteria bacterium
ATCCGATCCGGAACGATCCTCGGTTTCAAAACCTGATCGAACAAGCGCCGCAGTGAATCGATTTTTCGCCGAACTCAAACGGAGAAAGGTTTACACGGTCGCCGTTGCGTATTTGCTCGGCGGATGGGCCCTGGCCCAGGGTCTCGCGCAGGTGTTGCCCGTGTTCGATATTCCGAACTGGGTCGTGCGACTGCTTGTCGTCTTGATCATCGTTGGATTTCCCGTTGCGCTGACGTTCTCCTGGTTTTTCGATCTCACCCGCTACGGCGTTGTTCGCACGCCCAACCTGAAGGACATCGATACCGCGCTGGCGCCGCGCTACGGCCAAAATTCGATTGCCGTCTTGCCGTTCGCCGATCTGAGTCCGAATCGTGATCACGATTATTTTAGCGACGGGATCGCCGATGAAATTCTGACGGCGCTGTCGAAAATCGACAACTTGCGGGTGGCGGCGCGCCGGTCGTCCTTCTGGTTCAAGGACCAAAAGGCCGATGCCCGCGAGGTAGCCAGGAGGCTCAATGTCGCGCACGTTTTGGAAGGCTCGGTCCGCCGCGATGAAAATCGTGTCCGGGTGACCGCGGAACTGATTGACGCGCGCAGCGGTTTTACGATTTGGTCCGACACGTTCGAGCGCGAAATGCAGAGCATTTTTGCGCTTCAGGACGAGATCACGCGCGCAATTGTCGATGCCCTCAAACTGAAGCTCGCGATTACGCCGCCGGCGCCGGCACGGAGCCCTGACGCCTACGATTCTTATCTCCAGGGACTTTTCTACTCCGACAAAAGCACCGAGGAAGCGCTGAGAAAAAGTCTCGGACATTTCGAGACAGCATTGCAAAAAGATCCGCGGTTTGGCCGGGCCTGGACCGGAATTGCGAAGTCGTGGTTATGGCTGGCCGATGCCTACGTGGCGCCTCTCGAAGCCTATTCAAATATGCGCGGCGCCGCCCTGAATGCTTTGAAGATCGACAAGACCGACGCCGAAGCGCACGTCTATCTCGGCGAGACTAAACGGATTCTCGACTGGAACATGGACGGCGCTGAGCGTGAATTTTATCGCGCGATCGAGCTCGATCCCAATTCTACGCCGACAAATTATTTTTCGGCGGCATTTTTCGCTGCATTGGGCGATCGCGAGAACGCGCTCAAGTATTTAAAGCGCACTTCGGCGATTGATCCCGCTTCGCTTTGGGTCAACAACGCCGCTTGCGAACTTTACCGCTACTTCGGGCTCTACGATGAAGCCCTTGCCGCGGGCGAGCGCGCAGTGCAACTCGACCCGGCGTTTATTTACGGCGAACCACTTTTGGCCGCGCTCTATCGTGAAATGGGCTTCTACGACGAAGCGATAGCCCTTTATGAAAAGGCGGAGATCGTCAGTGGTCGTCCCGCTTTCGGCCACGCGATCACTTTCGCGAAAATGAATCGGCCGGACGCTGCGCGCGAGCTGCTGGCCAAAGCGATTGCCGCGCGGGGAAGCTACACTCCCGGAGACGCCGTCGCCCACGTTCATGTTGCGCTCGGTGCCTACGAGGACGCGATGCGCGAACTGCAGCGCGCCGCTGAGGAACATTCGTCGTCACTCCACTTCATCGGCGTTGCGCCGGAATTTGCGCCGTTGCGTCCGGACAAACGATTTGTGTCGCTGGTGGAGACAATCGGGCTCGAGCCAAAAAGGGTTTTTGCGATCAATCCACCGCACTGATTATTGGAAAATCAGGTCGCGGCCGTGGCCGTGCGAACGAATGCCGTAATTATGAAGGTCACGAGCGGCCAGCTGCATTCCAAAGAAGAGCGCCGCGATTAATCCGAAATAGAGGACCGACATCGCCCAACGTTGAACCGGTGTGACCTCATAATATTGACGTTCTTCTTCGGTGCGTTTCTTGAAAAGGGAAATGATGCGCGGCAAGGACGCGATCACCATCAGCCAGACGATGAAGTTTGGATATTTCCAGCCTAACCAGAGCAGAATTGCGAAGCCCGGCAGCCACAGCCAACGCGATAACGCCGTCACGATTCGTCCGCCGTCCAACATTCCGACCGGAGTGAGGTTGAACAGGTTCAGAAAATA
This sequence comes from Spartobacteria bacterium, assembly GCA_021324035.1. Lineage (GTDB taxonomy): Bacteria > Verrucomicrobiota > Verrucomicrobiia > Chthoniobacterales > UBA10450 > AV40. The sequence continues at coordinate 2,075 of JAJPJU010000226.1, forward strand.
TCCGAACCAGGCGAGGGCGAAGAAAATTGGAATGTCGGTCAGCTCGCCGATGGAATTGCAGGCAAACGCGCCTAACGAGCCGAGCATGGGGCCGCCGATGCCGACGCAGGCTTCCATCCAGGCGTTGCGGGGCGCTTCCTTCAACGCGATGAACGCGCCCATAAATGGAATGAAAACCGGCGCGCCGACTTTGAGCCCGAATTTCTTCGCGACAAGGAGATGCCCGCATTCGTGAATGAGCAGAAGCACCACAAAGCCGACCGCGAACTTCCAGCCCCACATCATGGTATAAACCCAGATCATCAACAACATCGTCCCGCCCGACTTGAGCAGGAGTGGCAAGAACTTGAGCGCTGGCAGGACTAAAAATTTCAGCTTCGCAAAAAACTTCGCGATAACGACCAGGGCGACGCCGATTGGGCCGAGAGCTTTTTTAACACGGGCCGGCCAGCTTTGTTGCGACGGATGCGCGGAATCCGTTTCGATGGCTGTGCCGTCCGGTGCGCCGTTCATCTTCTAAGTTCGGTCAGGTTTGGGTCCACCTCAATCCGGCCCTGGGAAGGAAGTGAATCAGACCGGCGGGTTTCGCAATTCGTTGAACGCGCTGCCGAGGTTCGCGAGGACGTCGCTGGCCAGCAATGATTCTTCGCTTTGAGCTTTTTGGAAGACGGAGACTTCGGCGGCGCGGCCACAGGCCCAGGCCCCGATTCGGCCGCAATCGTAAAGTGCTAATCCGCGACCGGCCAATCCCGCGCAAACCCCGGTGAGCACGTCACCCATTCCGCCGCTCGCCATTCCGGGATTTCCGGTGGTGTTGTAGCTGATCGGCTTCGCGCGCTCGCACACGATGGTGCGGCTTCCTTTCAACAGCAGAGTAATTGGAAAGCGGACGCAAAAGTTTCGAGCGATGCCGGCCCGCGCCATTTTGCCTACGTCCATCAATCGTTTCATTTCTCCCGGATGCGGAGTAAGCAGCCGAGGACCACGACAACTTCGCAGTACGTCGACTTTGTCGGCGACAATATTCAGGCCGTCGGCATCGACGATCATCGGCTGCTTCGCATTCTCGATTAGTCCGAGAATATCCGCGGCGCGTGATTTCCCCAAGCCAGGGCCGACCGCCCAGACGTCGACAGTTTCTTCCAGCAAATCGCGGTATCGCCGAATCGGCTTCACCATCGCTTCAACCGGCGCTGAACTGGCGACGATGTCGTAAATTTCTTCCGGCACGAAAACCTCGACCAAACCGGCGCCGGCCCGAAGGGCGCCTTCAGTAGCCATGTTCGCTGCGCCCACGAATCCCCTCGATCCGGCGACCACGCCGATGCGGCCGAATTCATTTTTGTAAGCGTCGAACTTTCGCCGGGAAAGGATCGAACCGAGCGAAAATGGAGTGGCCACCAGCTCGTTCACGGCGGTTGCGTCGGGCCACAAACCGGGAAGGGGCACAACTTCAATGCGGCCCACGAAATCAAGCGCGGAATCGACGATAAGGCCGTGTTTGGCGTAGCCGATCGTTACCGTGAAATCGGCCACCACCGAATCTTCCGGATCGTTCTCGCCCGAATCGGCGTCGAGCCCCGTCGGCAGATCAACGGCAAAGACAAAGGCGTTGTCCTCGCGGCGAAGGCGATTGATCTCGCGGGCCGCGGATCGAATTGGCTCGCGCAAAAAAGATTTCGCGCCGGTGCCGAGCAATCCGTCCAGGATGATCGTAAACGGAGCGCGATCGATTGTGTCGCCAAGTTTGAGAGTGGATTCCTGCAGGGCCTTTAACTTTTTCTGAGTGAGTTCGCTGCAATTTTCTTCCGCGAACGGCAAACGCAGGTCGATTTTCCAGCCGATGCGTTGCAATTGTTCCGCCGCGACAAGGGCGTCGCCACCGTTGTGCCCTTTGCCTGCAAAAACGATGCAGGTGCCCGCCCTTGGGAAAAATTGGTGGATTGCCCGCGCGACTCCGATGCCGGCCTGGTCCATCAATGTCTCAACGGTGACGCCGCGCGAGAAGACCGCTTGTTCAGCGGCCTGCATTTGCGCCGAGCTCAGAACAGGCGAGTCCAACTAATCCTCCGCCTGCTTGGTTCTTTTTTTCTTAGTTGAGCTTTTGGTGGACGCCGTCTCGGAAGATGTCTTATGCCGTTTTGAGGAAGTCGATTTCGAGCTCTTGGAACTTCGCCTGTGTCTGCCCCGCGACAGGTCCGGATCGCGATAATGCGTTTGATCGATAAACGGCTGAAGCGGCACCGTCTCCGGCTCCAAAGTTGACGAGTTTGAGCTTGAAACGATTCTGGTTGCTCCCGCCATGCGCGCCACCGATTCGCGGTTTTGAATTCCGTGGGCGATTTCCAAGGCGAGTTTTTGCCGATACGAAGAATTTTGAGCGTATTGCGCTTCGTTCGGATTGGTCAGGAAACCGCACTCGACCAGCACCGACGGAATGCGGGTATTTCGCAACACATAAAAACCTCGACGCCGCACTCCGCGGTTAGCTGACGGGGCGCCGCCGGCCACGTAATAATGGATCGCCGACGCGAGTCCCAAACTTTGAGAGCTATAGAAATAAGTCTCGATACCGCTCGCGCTCCGCCGCGGCGTGGCATTGAAGTGAATACAGACGAAAATCGCATCCCGATAGGAATTGCCGATGGCGACGCGGGTGCCCAATGGGATGAAAACATCGCTGTCTCGCGTCATCACAACGCGATAGCCCGAAGCCTGAAGAATTGCTTTCAATCGTTGGGCAACATCGAGATTCATCACGCTCTCGGCGACGCGCTGACCGGCGATTCCGCCGCGATCGTATCCGCCATGACCAGGATCGATAACTACGGTAATGGACTGCCGTGGAGCCTGGGAACCGCCGCCTCGCCGTTGCATCACGGGCTTCGGGGTCGCCCGAGGCGCAGCCGGACCATTGACTCGATGCTCCCGCTCGGACAATGAGCTCGGCGCAGGCAATGCGCGGACTGACGGAGCGATCGACAGTCCGGCGAGAAACAAAATCAGAATGAAAGAGAAGTTTCGCATGGGGCTAATCGTCTTTTGGCGCATCCGGCGGACGCGCCGAAAGCTTTGGAGCGGTAGCGCGTGCAGTTTGGGTCACCGGTGTGTCCATCATTCCACCCGCAACCTTTATCACACCGTCGGCGGCATGGACAAGACGCGGTCGATTTTTGGTTTCGGCAAAACTGGCCCGTGAAACCAGCTCCCCGTTAAGACCAACCCGGGCATACGACCACATTCGCGGGGCTGCGCAGTAAAGAACGTGAAGCTGATTCGAATTATCGAATTCAGCCTGCGGCGAATCGAAGGCGATCATTTGGCCTAACGAGTAAGTCGCGTAAACTATTCCGCTGTCCTTGTCTTCAACCCGGACGTAGAGCGAGGTATGATCGGGAAAGCGGTTGGTCATTAACGAATATGTTCGGGCGTTGCCGCCCGCGCCGCCATCCTCCGGAACGCCCACGGTTTTTTGCCAGATCGGCCGCGCGTCAGTGACTTCGAAAACTTTGGTTTGCGAATAAAAGAACTTGTTCAGATCGCCGAAATAAATGTGGGCCCGAACGCGATAGGTGCCGAAATCGTGCACGCCATACATCGGGGTGAGATTCACTTTCCGAGTCACCCGCTGGCCGGCTCCAACGCTGAGCGCTTCGGTCGATACCTTGGAAATCTGCGGGATCGGTTGGCCTTCACTGCCAGTGACTTCAAATCCGAACCAGGCTTGGCTGCCATTGTCACGAAGATCAACGTCACGCCCCGCGAGATTGGTTATTGTGATGTTCGCGACCACGGGTTCGTAAGCAATGTATTGAAGGCGCGGAAATTTTAGTTCGACCTGAATCTGGCCGGCCGCGCTGCCCGCAATTAACCCGAGACACGCCACGGCCCAGCGCAACTTCATGGAAACGTAAACTACCGCAAAGCCACGTAGTTGCATAGAAAAGTGATCAGGCCGGCTGGCGTTGCGACTTCTGGTCTTCCTTGTTGGCGTTGATCGCTTCGATCAGGACCTCGTCCCACGGTGCAGTGATGGTCTCGACTGGCGGCCGGACGCTCCGCTCGTAGGCAAATTCCACCTCTTTCCAACCGACGATTTCGAACAGGGCTTCGCGGCCGCGATTGGCGGCGGTTTCGGCGTGAACGATTTTGCCGTTGCGCAAAAACACCAGCCCACTGCGTCCATCTTTCACCATCTGGACCGCGCCGTTGCGACAGCCCAGGGAGCACATTTGCAGAACATCGGCGGCGTGAAAAAAATCCGGGGCGTCGGGTGGAGTTTGCTCGGCCCGCTCGATTGCCGCCAGCAACTCGTCGCCCGGAATTGGTTCGGGAAAAATCTTTGTTCTCGCGATTTCCAGACGGCGTTCGTCAGCCGAATAATTGGGGAAGAACAGGACCTGCAGGCCCGCGAAGATCTCGCTCAACGCCGAGCCGAGATTGAGTCCGTTGATCCCTTCGGATTCGAGCTGGGTCAGAAGCAAATCGCACCGTTGATGGTGTCTCGCCCAGTCCATGGCCGAGGCCTCGCTCGAAACCAGGTGGCAGAAGTGCCGGGAATAATTTTTTATCATCTGCACCAGCGCATCGCCCATTTCGGGATCGCGGTGCACAATGAGCAATTGCATTACTGCGGCGGTGCGGTGTTTGGCGCGGGAAAGAGCGTTAAAAGTCTGCTGGGTTCGGCGCGCTTGTCCTGCAGTTGATCATTATAATAAACGCGAACGATGTAACCAAGATATTTGCGCGCCCCGGATTCGGGCGGCGGAGTAACTTTCACCGGCTTTCCCTTTTTTGCCGGATTGATTTGCGCGGCGGCAGCTGCGAGATCGGCATCGGCCGTTTTCCCTTTCGATTTCGGCCGGATGTATGTCACGGCCAGGGTTTCGTTGTTGCCGTTGGCCCAATCATGGTTCGGCGTCAGCCATTCATAACTCACGTCGGCATCAGTCAGTTTAATTTCGTTGTCGCCCACGGTGTCGTAGAAGAACACCTGGATCTTGACCTTGGTGTGATCGATTACCGCGCTTGGCCGTTTCCTTACCGTGATTCGCAACATCAGGTTGGTTTCGGAATCGGGGTCGGGCGTTTCCGAAGCGTTGATATCGCTGATCCCGAGAGTCGATCCCGGCGGAATGCCTTCAACGGTTCCGCGCGTGCCCGGCACTTCGAGTTTTGCCAGAGCGGTAGGCGCAGGTGCGGCGGCTGTGGTTGAGGTCGAGGATGGGACTCCAGTTCGCAACTTCATGTCCGCCACGTCATAGAGTTGACCGGCGGACGGGCCAATATCCTGGACCCTTTTCCAGGTCTCGGCTGATTTGTCGAAGTTCTGGGTCGATTCGTAAATCATTGCCATCTCGGCGAGGACTTCCGCATTTTTGGGATCGCGCTGAGCAGCGTCCTGCAGCCGGGCAAGCGCGTTCACGGTGTCTCCGGTTTCACGCGCGGCCTGAGCTTGCTTGGTCAACCGATCGATTTCCGAGGAGACCGTGGTTGGTGGAGTCAGCGCGGGAGCAGCGGAAGTCACCGGCAAGGCGACTGGCGGAGCAGATGGCGCGACAGAAGGAAGCGGGGCAGGCATTTCGCGCGGAGCGATGGCGACAGTGGCCGGCCGCATCCGGCCGATGTAATGAACCCCGACGGCGCCGATTTCGGCAGCGGCGAAAAGGATCACCACGCCAAGGCCGATGTTAAAGCTCTTGTCGGCCCTCGCGCCGGAGACAAAGGAAAGCGAAGCCATGGGTGACTGTTTCCTGTAGGCAACCTCCCGACCGTGTCAACCGCCCAAACCGGGGTCGTACCTAAACATTCAACATTTACCGGGAGATTTCGCTCTGGCTGAGCAGGTGAAATCCGGCCCCGCTCAGGACCGAGATCGCACACTCGTTGTCGTCCACATGGACGGCCAGGGCGGCGTTGCCCCGGGGTCGCATCAGGAGAGGGTAGGTGAAATGGACATTCACTTCCGCCATGAACAGCGCCGCAAAAAGTTTCGACAGTTCGCTCGCTACTTCAATCATTTCGATAACCACCACTTGGCAGGTCCCGAACGCGAGATTGTTTTCCCGCAACAACTTTTCCACGCCCGCGGGA
>JAJPJU010000258.1 GCA_021324035.1 Spartobacteria bacterium
AAACGCGATTCAAGCATCGCCGTCTTGGTGTGCATGTCATTGTTGGCCTGATCGAGCGCCTCTTTTATCGAGCGAGTGGAATGGCCCACCTTGAAACCAATATCCCAGAGCAGATAAAGGATCTGCTCGGCCATTTCCGCGATGTAAGGCGAAATTTTGCCGCCGCTGTTGCCGTGAAGAAGCATAACGTCCACGTCGCTGAACGGGTTGAGCTCGCCGCGTCCATAACCGCCGAGAGCGATCAGGGCGAGGGGAGTCGTTGGTTCGCCAAGCGTGTTCGCGGCTGCGGCGAAGATATGGCGCAGAATCACGTCAACTAATTCGCCGCGCCGCGCGCAAATTTCGCGACCGCCGCCGCCGGCCTGGTGCTTCAATCGCAGGCGGTGTTCTTCGAGCTTAAGAAATTTTTTGTAAGTAGAAAGAACTTCGGTCGGCCGTCGTTTTCCGGCATGGGCCAGCTGGTCTTCGGCGCGCGCCAGGACCTTTTCCAGGTTTCGCGAGTTCTCCATTTCGGTTTAGTCCAGCTCGGACAATCTAAAATCGAAACGGCAAAATCCAACTGATTGTCCTGAACAATCGAACGAGGAATTACAGTTCGATCGCGTAGCGCTTGAGCTTGTTGTAGAGCGTCGGGCGTTGAATGCCGAGGAGTTCGGCGGCCTTTTTCTTATTGCCATGGCACTGGGCGAGCGCTTGCAGAATTGTGACCCGTTCCATGTCGTCGAGGCTTTGAACCCCTCCTTGCGCAGGAATTGCTGTCCCAAGTTGTTGCAATGCAGCCGGCAGTTGCAGTTCGCGCGGCAATTCTTTCGCGCTAATCACATTCTGCCGCGCCAGCACAACGGCGTATTCAATCGCATTTTGTAATTCACGCACGTTGCCCGGCCAGGAATAATCAAGCAGCTTTTGAAAAGCGTCCGGCGCAATCTGCGGTTCGGATTTGCCAAGTTGGGTGGCGAATTGCTTTACGAAAAATGCGACCAACGGCGGAATGTCTTGCTTTCGCTCCCGCAATGGCTGCACCTCGATCTGAAAAGTATTGATGCGGTAATACAAATCCGACCGCAGCCGATTTTCAGCGAGAGCTGTTGCAACCGGACGATTGGTTGCCGCAATCACCCGAAAATCGGCTTTGAGAGTGCGAGTGCTTCCGAGCGGACGAAATTCGCGTTCCTGAAGCACTCGCAGAAAGCGCGTCTGCAAGTCCGGCGGCATGTCTGAAATTTCGTCGAGGAAAAGCGTGCTGCCGTGGGCCTCGGCGATCATTCCGGGGAAATCGTTCGTCGCTCCGGTAAATGCGCCCTTCACGTAACCAAACAGTTCACCTTCGATCATCGTCTGCGGAAACGCCGCGCAATTGAGTTTCACCATCGGCCGTTCGGAACGCCGGCTGCGATTATGAATCAAGTTCGCGATGACTTCCTTGCCCACGCCGCTCTCGCCGGTGATCAACACGTTAGCTTCCGACGGCGCCATTGAATTGATCAGTTCCTCGATTTCCTGCATCGACTTGCTCTGGAACACCGGATTCGACCGCGTTTGGGCAATTTCGAGCCGCCGTTCAAGTTCTTGGGTTCGCGCGCGGAGTTTCTGTGTTTCACGAACAAGCGATTGTTTCTCCAGCGCTTTTTCGACGAGGCTGAGAAGTTCCTCCGGCGCGTAGGGCTTGCTGACGAAATGATAGGCGCCGCGCTTTATCGATTCGATCGCGTTGTTCAAAGTGTCGTGCGCAGTCAGAACGATGACCGGCGTCTCCGGCCATTCCGATTTTATCTTGTCGAGAATTTCCAGCCCCTGAACATCGGGCAACTGGAGATCGAGCAGAACCAGGGATGCCGATTTGTTCTTCAACGCCTTCAATCCCGCGGCTGCAGTCGCGGCAGTTTCGGTTTCAAATCCATGTCGCCCAAGCAGCGCCTCGAGCGTGAGAAGAATCGGCCGCTCGTCGTCAATGATGAGGATTCGGCGAGTTTCTTTCACGCTCGGTTAGTGCGAAAGCGGCAAGACAATCTTGGTCACAAGAGTGGAGGCTGCACGATCGAACTCCGCGCCGAACTTACCTCCGTGCGCTTCCATGACGATCCGGACGCGATTTAGCCCCAGACCGTAGCGCCCCTGGCCAATGTATCGTAGCGGCTCGCGTCCCCAGTTGGCGGTCGATAATTCGAACTTCGCTTTCGGCTCGCGCAATTCGAAGACGAAATTGTCACCGGCAGAATACGCTTTTGCGGTCGCCTGTTTGAAATCGCGTTCATGACGAAAGGCATTCTCAAAAAGTTCCAAAAATGCCTGCTGCGCAATCAGCGGATCGATCTGCAATGTTTCATCCTTGAGCTTCACGTCCCAGGTCACTTTTGCCGACTCGTTAGGGAAATCCTTGGCCAGCTTTTGTTTTACATCGTCCACAAAATCGGCTGCCGAATAGGAAATCAGATTTGGGCCAGTTTGCCCGAGAGCTCCGCTAAGCTTTTGCAGGCTGGTTCCAATGGTGGAAACCATTTCGCGCAATCGCTTCACTTCGTCCTTGATTTCGCCGTCGGGGGCCAGCTCGGCCAGATAGGCGGATTGAAGTTCCACGGCGTTCACATTGTTCCGAATATCGTGACCTAATTGACGAATGAACTTCACGACGTCCGGCCACGGTACGTTCGGGGAATCGCTCGTCGATGTCTCGGCGCTCATAGACAAACCGAGATCGAGCAGCTGCTATTCCCTGAGGGAGAATTTGTCCTCTGACGGTCCTTCACCGCGTGAACTCTGCACATTGGAGTCATTGCTAGCAAGATGCTGGAGGGCATGAAACACGTCCTCGGGATCGGCATCAATCGCCCGGGCAATCTCCTCGCTGGTTTTTCCGTCGCCCTTGGCAAGGGTTTTCCGGGCCCCGGCCTGCACCTCAAGCAGCCGGGTAGCCGCTTTCTTACCGGCTTCGACTCCGGGTTGATGATAAGCATTGATGTTTACCAGCGAGCCATAGAACCCCACGGCACGTTCGTAGAGCGCGATCAACGCGCCGATGTTGAAATCATTTGCCTCCGGGATGCTCACGGTAATCGATTCGCGATTCTTCTCATAGAGCGCCGCTCGGGTTCCACGAAGAAAACCGTGAAGATAATCGCCGCTGGTGACTCCTGGCTCGACGTCGAACGCCGGCTTGCTGCGATCTTTGGCAACTTCGATGAACGTGACAAAAAAATTCAACACGCCGTCACGCAGCTGTTGAACGTAGGCGTGTTGATCGGTCGACCCCTTATTTCCATAAACCGCGATACCCTGATTGACGACATTGCCATTCAGGTCTTTTTCTTTGCCTAACGACTCCATGACAAGTTGCTGAAGATAGCGGCTAAAAAGCAAAAGACGGTCTTTGTATGGCAGCACGACCATGTCCTTTTCACCTCGGCCATTTCCGATGTAGAACCACATCAAAGCCAGAAGCATTGCAGCGTTTTGGCGAAGATCGTTGCTTCGCGTTTTTTCATCCATCGCGGCTGCGCCCGCGAGGAATTCGTCGGTGTCGAATCCCTGCAACGCCATTGGTACCAGTCCGACCGCGCTCATGACTGACGTGCGTCCGCCAACCCAGTCCCACATCGGAAAACGAGCAAGCCAGTTGTTGGTCGCCGCGTGCTTGTCCAACTCACTGCCTTCGCCTGTGATCGCGACCGCGTGTCTGGGAAAATCCAGCCCCGCCGCCTTGAACCGGGACTCAGCTTCGACCATTCCGTTGCGCGTCTCTTTTGTCCCGCCTGATTTTGAGATAACGATGACAAGGGTGCGTTCCAATTCGTTAGTGAGCTCGTTGAGAACGCGATCGAAGCCGTCGGGATCGGTGTTGTCGAAAAAGTGAATGTCGAGTGGGTCTTGCAAATTCCCAAGCGCATCGGAGACAAATTCCGGGCCCAGCGCCGAGCCGCCGATTCCAATCGACAAAATGTGGTGGAATTTTTAGCCGCGGGCATTTTTGATTTTTCCGTTGTGAACA
>JAJPJU010000014.1 GCA_021324035.1 Spartobacteria bacterium
ATTGCGCGTTATCGCGGAGCGTTTCCGTTTTACGCTGATGACGATGTTGCACACTCGAATCGCATACCCGAAGGGCGAATCGAAGTTCGCGCCGGTGATTTCGGAAGAAGACCGTTTGCGCATGCGCCCCGATGTCATGGCATCCTTGCGGAAACCGGATTCCGCACCGCCTGTATCAGCGGCCTAGCCGCTGCAAATCCGAAATTCGAAATCCGAAACAAATTCGAATGCTCGAAGCCGCCGATTGTTTTGAATTTCGTTTTGATTGATTCGTGCTTGTTTCGATATTCGAAATTCGGGTTTCGAATTTATACAATCGACTCCGCTCGGAATGACAAAAGCAATTAACAGACTCCGCGACTATCGCGCCGATACCGCCATCATTCTCGGCTCCGGCCTAAACTCGCTGGTTGCCGATCCAGAACAAGACCTGATCGTTCCTTACTCCAAATTTTCCGAAATTCCGAAACCATCCGTTCCCGGTCACGTCGGTCGATTTGTTCTCGGCGACATCGAGCAGACAAAAATCGTTTTCGCGCAGGGGCGGGTTCATCTTTACGAAGGTCACCCGGCGCGCGATGTCACTTCGATTGTTCGCATTCTCGCCGAGGCTGGAATCAAACAGCTTATTGTCACGAACGCGGCCGGGTCGCTAAATCCGAAATTCAAACCCGGCGACTGGATGATGATTACAGATCACATCAATCTGACCGGCACGTCGCCCCTGATTGGTTCGGCGAACTTTATCGACATGAGCGATGTTTATTCGCCTCGGTTGCGCGAAAAGTTTCGTGCTGTGTCAAAACCCGTCGGAATGGTCCTGCATGAAGGCGTTTACGCCGGCTGTCTCGGTCCGCAATACGAAACGCCCGCCGAAGTTCGAATGCTTCAAAATCTTGGCGCCGACGCCGTCGGCATGTCGACCGTTCTCGAAGTGATCCAGGCTCGTGCGCTCGGACTCGAGGTCGCCGGCTTCTCCTGCCTGACCAATCTTGCTGCCGGCCTGTCGAAAGAACCGCTCAGCCATCAGGAAGTTTTGGAAGTTGGGAAAAAGGCCGCGGCCGATTTCGCGCAGCTGCTAACGGCTGCATTGTCCTAACGCGCGATCGCAAATTTCCGGGGAGCGCACCCGGCTCGGGTGCGGGTTGCGGCGGCCCGCCGCAACAATCTTTGGTTTTGACGTTCGCATGAATTAGCCCAATCAATGAAGTTCGCGATTGCGAGCCGCAATCGCCAGGCACCCGAGCCGGGTGCGCTCCCCGGAGCCTCGCGGCCGGCCATGAGTGCGCGGAATAATTTTTAACGGATGCGCAGACTGCGCCTCATCGCAGTTACCGATGTCACACTTCCGGCGGGTGGGCGCGCGGTTCGCGGAATTTGGTGATAGCGGTGCTGGGCTGAGTGACGAACGGGCCGCCTTCGAGTGGAGCCGACCTGGTGAACGCGACGTCGGGCATTTCGCTGGGAAGGCCTTCCAGCGGAAATTCTTTGCGCAACGGAAAGAACGGATAGCCGTCCCACATCAGGATCCGGCGGAGATCGGGATGGTTTTTGAATTTGATGCCCATCATGTCGTAAATTTCGCGCTCATGCCAATTGGCGGTTGGCCAGATATCGGAAATGGTGTCGGACTCTTCGCTCTCGCCGATTTTCAATTTCAATCGCAAATGAACGGCGAGCGTCATGGAGTAAAGCTCGTAAACGATCTCAAACCGCGGCTCTTCACCGGCGTTATCAATGCTGGTGATGTCGACCAGGTAATCGAACGAAAGATCGTCCCGGCAGAGCTTCGCGATCTCGCGAAGATCGCTCGCCGCGATCGTGTAGGTGGTTTCGCCACGAAATTCGGATTTCGCCTGAAGCTTCGGCCCGAGCACTTTGCCTAACGAATCAAGAAGCTCTTGTCCAGTCATGGGCGGAAAAGTTGATGGTCGATAGTTGAGGAGAACGGCAAAGAGAGTGGCCGCCGGCTCAGACTCATGTGTTTACTTCGGCGAGTTTTGCCACGAGCGCTGGCTTCTGCTGCAGAAACGATTTCTCGCCCGAAATCTTTTCCTGCAGTTTCATCAAGCCGGCGAGAAGCGCTTCGGGACGCGGCGGGCAACCGGAAATGTAAACGTCGACGGGAAGCAATTGGTCGATTCCCTGAAGCACGGCGTAGGACCGGTACATTCCGCCAGTCGACGCGCATGCGCCCATGGCGATGACCCATTTTGGATCGGGCATTTGTTCGTAAATGCGTTTCACGGCCAAAGCCATTTTGTAGGTGACGGTGCCGGCCACGATCATCACGTCGCATTGCCGTGGCGAGAACCGCATCACTTCGGCGCCGAACCTGGCGATGTCGAAGCGTGAGGCCGCCGTGGCCATTAATTCAATTGCGCAACAGGCGAGGCCCATTGGCATCGGCCACAATGAATTTTTCCGAACCCAATTGAAGGCGGCGTCGAGCCGGGTAAAAATGACGTTACCCTCGATTTTCGAATCGTAAGCGGTCGATCGTTCCTCTGCCACGGAGACAGCCTAACGTGGGGTCTTGCATGCGCAAGATCGACCTCATTCTCGTTCACACCTGACTTCCGTCGGCCGGATATTGAATCCGGGACTCCGAAGCCGGCACATTGCAGGCGCGCGCGGTCGATTGTATAGAAACCCTCTTAATGAACTCGGCTGGCCGCACCCATCTCGACGATCTCGAGAACCAGAGCATTTTTATTTTTCGCGAAGCTTATCACGCTTTCAAAAACATCTGCATGCCCTGGTCGATGGGGAAGGACTCGAACGTCCTGATCTGGCTGGCTCGAAAAGCATTCTTCGGCCGGGTGCCGTTTCCGGTGCTGCACATCGACACGGAATATGAATTCCCGGAGATGATCGAGTTCCGGGAGTGGGCGCGGACCCATCACAACCTGAACCTGATCGTAAAAATCAACACTGAAGCGCGGGCGCGGGGAATCGGCTATGAGACGCACGATCCGGTGACGGTCACGCACGAATTGAAGACCGTCGCGCTCCAGCAGGTGCTGGCGCAGTACAAATTCGACGCGCTGATCACCGGAATTCGTCGCGACGAAGATCCGACCCGCGCGAAGGAGCGATATTTTTCGCCGCGCAATGCGCAGTTCGAGTGGGATTACAAAG
>JAJPJU010000357.1 GCA_021324035.1 Spartobacteria bacterium
ATGGGAAGATAAATTGCCCCGCCGTTCCGGAATTAAACGGCCTCGACCGTTTCGAAGCCCGCAAGAAGGCGGCAGCGTTGCTGGAGAGCAACGGGTTGCTTTCGAAAACGGAACCATATGAAAATAGCGTTGGCTTTAGCGATCGAAGCGAAGTCGCGATCGAGCCGCGGCTGAGCGAACAGTGGTTCCTGAAATATCCCCAAACCAAAGAAGCGCTCGCGGTGGTGAAAAAACATCTCATTCGTTTCTATCCCAAACATTGGGAAAAAGTTTACGAGCAGTGGATCACGAATATTCAGGACTGGTGCATCAGCCGCCAGGTCTGGTGGGGACACCGGATTCCAGCGTGGTACCGAAAGCAGAATGCTGTAGATGCGGCCGTGTCGGCCGCAAAGCGAAAAAAAGCAGCCGGCACGGCTGCGACCTCAAAAGATATTTATGTGGGTTTGAAGCCGCCGAAGGATCTGGAGAACTGGATCCAGGATAACGACACCCTCGACACCTGGTTTTCATCCTGGCTGTGGGCCTACGAAACAATGGATCCAAAAACGCGAAAGAGATTTTATCCGACGACCACCCTCGTTACCGGGCCGGACATTATCTTCTTCTGGGTCGCGCGAATGATTTTTGCCGGACTCGAGTTCAAACCAGGCCGAACCACAAAGACCGAGGACAATATACCGTTTCACAACGTTTTCTTCACCAGCATCATTCGCGACAAGCAGGGCCGGAAGATGTCGAAGTCGTTAGGCAATTCGCCCGATCCGCTGGATTTAATCGATAAATACGGCGCGGACGGGTTGCGGTTCGGTCTGATGCGAATCGCGCCGAGTGGTCAGGACATTCGATTCGACGACAAGCAAATCGAGGAAGGCCGCAACTTCGCGACCAAACTTTGGAACGTCGCGCGTTTTCGCCAAATGCACGGCCCAACCCAGCTCTCGCTGGAGGAACTTGAACGCAAAAGGGATCCAAGTTTTGGTGAGCCATCGATCTACGCAATCGAAGTCCTCGCGCGATTGAATGAAACCATCGACGCGATCGAGAAAGGCTATCGGGATTACGAATTCAACAACATCGCGCAGCGGCTCTACGATTTTATCTGGAGCGATTACTGCGACTGGTTCGTTGAAGCGGCGAAGACCGAGATTTTTAGCGAAGACGAATCGAGAAAGAAATCCGCACTTGCCGTTATGGATTACGTCCTGTCGGCGATCGTGCGTTTGTTGCATCCGTTCATGCCGCACATCACGGAGGAGCTTTGGTCCTTGCTCGGTTTGGGAACGGGATCGATTCAATTCGCCCCCTTGCCGAAGAAGTTTGCTCTGAAAGATGCCGATCTGAAGAAGCGCAAACTCGTCGCTGCGATTTACGAAACCATCCAGGCAGGCCGCAATTTGCGCGCGCAGGCCCGCATTCCGTCGAATCAGAAAGCGAAGTTCGCTTTGCGATCAAAGCAATCCGAATTGGCAGACGAGCAGGGGACCATGGCGCGTTTGCTGAACGCGTCCGAATTGAAGATTGATCCGGCTTTTAGCGCCGGCGCGGGTGTGCCGATTGCCACAACTGCTCTTGGTGAAATTCTTCTGATCGTAGATGTCGACGCCTCCGCGGAGCGTGGGCGGCTGGATAAGGAAATCGCAAAGATTGAAGCCGATCTGCGCATTGTGGAATCGAAGCTGAAGAACAAATCGTTTGTCGATCGCGCGCCGACGGACGTGGTGGAACTGAATCGTCAGCGGCAGACGAATTATCTGGAACAGCTGAGGCTATTGAAGCAGGCGAGGGAGAAACTGTGACTCATCGCCATGTTTTCAGTAACACCGGGCTTCAGCCCGGTGTTACGGGAATTAAAACGGTATAAAACCGTTTAAACGGTTTTCGCTGTAGTAACTTGCGTACCACCGCACTGAAGTGCGGTGTTAATTAGATCGTCATTACCCAAGCGCGGCGGCCACAACACTTATGCGACCCACAGCGCTTGGCGCGGTTAAACACTTTGGGTAAGCTCAAATCGAATGTCTCTCCCGAAGAAACTTCTCTGGACTGCGGTGACGCTGCTTGGTCTGGCCTCGCTCGCAGTGCTGGCGGTGTCCCGCGGCGAACAAATAAGCGCGCTCTGGATTGTGACCGCCGGATTGTGCGCCGCTGCAATCAGTTACCGCTTCTATAGCAAATGGATTGCAGCGAAAATTCTCGTGCTCAACGACGAACGAGCAACGCCGGCGGTGGTGAAGAATGACGGCAAAGATTTTGTGCCGACGAATCGCTGGATGGTTTTCGGCCATCATTTCGCTGCAATCGCTGGTCCCGGACCGCTGGTGGGTCCAGTGCTCGCGGCCCAGTTTGGGTTTTTGCCGGGAACACTTTGGATTTTGATCGGCGCAACGCTCGGGGGCGCCGTGCACGATATGATTGTCCTTTTCGCGTCGGTGCGCCGGGGCGGAAAAACGCTCGGCATCATGGTGAAGGAAGAAATTGGGGCCGGGGTGGGCGTGCTGGCATTGATCAGTGTGCTCGCGATCATGATCATTTTGCTAGCTGTGCTTGCGCTGGTCGTCGTCCAGGCGCTGGCGAAAAGTCCGTGGGGAATGTTTACGATCGCAATGACGATTCCGACTGCACTGATCATGGGTTTCGGTTTGCGCAGTGGAAAAGTCAACGTAACCGCGATCACGATCTTCGGTCTGCTCGGTCTCGGGTTTGGGGTTTGGAGCGGACAGTTCCTGGCACATTTCCCGGCGATTGAATCGTGGTTTCGCCACGATGCGACCTGGATCGCGTGGGCGATCATGATTTATGGATTGGCTGCTTCGATCCTTCCGGTTTGGATGCTGCTGACGCC
>JAJPJU010000279.1 GCA_021324035.1 Spartobacteria bacterium
CCCGTCTTTAATCGCAGCCATCGCCTGCGCGTCCGTGAAGGAGGATTGTTTTGAAGCGCTGGTAAGGTCGGCTGCGCCCAGCGTCTTCCCCATTTTGGTATCGCCGTTCCCAGAAGCGCCATGGCATGGGGTGCAATTGGCAGTCCAAAGGGCTTTGGCATCAGCGGCGCGAACTGAAACCGCGGATGCGGCGAGCAAGCTAACAACGATCGAAATGATGATTTTCATAGATGATCCTCTTCCTGAAGTTGTGTTATTACCAGTTTTAGAAACGATATTGAAGTCCGGAAAAAATGGAGTGCGCGGTATAGTTGTTGTGACCGCCGAATAGTTCGTCCCTGTAGTCAAAGAACCGGTATTGCAGGGTCAGGCGAATTTGTTTGGTGAATTGCCGGCTGGCGGTGGCGCCTACAGTGTGTTCGGTCGCGCCTAACCCGTACGGCATCGCCACCCGGCTGTTCTTAAAGTGATCGTTCGCGCAGTAAAATGTGTAATCGGCGCGCAGATCGGTGAACTCGTCGAGGACGTACCCGCTCGCACCGGTGACCGTCCAATAATCATTCCGGAAATCGACGACCGTCGGGCTGTTGTAAGGTGTCACGCCGGTCGCGATCAAATTGATCTTACTCGCCGGGGTTTCGGTTTGATTAAAGACATACGAACCGACGGCCTGCAGGTAAAAGCGCGGGCACGGATTCCAGGTCGCGCTTTCACTAACCACGTGATTTGTGATCAAGCCCGTCATCTCCTCATTTAAAATCGTGTTGCTTGGCAGCGGGAACGGCGACGTCGGTGAAATCGCCCATTTCCCGGCAACCTCCGACTGCATGTAGTCGTAGCGCGTGACCATGGAAAGTGTGCCGAGCGCTTCCGGAAGTTTCGGCCGAGCGGTGATGCGGATATTCGCGTCGTTGGTGGTCCAATCCTGGCCGATCAGTCGCTGATTTCTTTCCGCGGCGGCGACCGGCGGGGTTGCCAGCTCCGACTGGAAACTGTTATCGTAATCGGACTCTCTATAATAGTACTGTGCGGCCATGTTCAGGCGGCTCATGGGATACCAGGTCGCGCCGGCCGTGTACTTTTGATCAAAGAAATGGGTGTCTTTGTTCATCTCGCCCTGATCGGATGGCACAACCGCGCCGCGAACGATCGTCCCCGAGACTTCATGCTCGCGAACATCACCCCAGGCCTGCTCCAATTCGGCTTCGGCATAAAGCAGCAAGTTCTGGAAATGTTTGTATCTCAACTCCATTCGCTCGGCCGTTTCGTTGGTATCCTCGGAAGTATCGGCCGACTTCGGGATCGCCAGTGTGTAGTGGACCGGCGGCGGAGCAGTCACGGTGTTGAGGTCCAGGAAAGTGGACGAGCTGTCGATATTTTCGTGGGTGTAACGAAATCCAACCAGCGCTTCCAAATCTTTCACCGGCATCCAGAATAAGTTGGAATTGAAAACGTGCTCCTGACTTTCCGACATCCCGGCCAAATTCAGAATGGCGTGATCGTTTGATTGCAGTTGCGGGAAGGTGAGCACGAAGCTGGGGTTATAACTGTCTCCGACAATCCGCGTTCCGGACAAATCTGCGCCCATCGTCGTGTAGGAATAAGCCGAGGTGAACCAAAGATTATCTTTGATCCGAGTTTCCGTGAGAACATGCCCCGTGAAATCGTCGACGTTGTTTGAATCGTTTTGGGTAATGAATCGTTGCGCGCCGGGCGGCGGAACGGCTGGCGGCAACTGTCCCGCTCCCCGCTCAAGCTGAAGGTTATTATCAATCGAGTAATGATCCCAGCGCATGCCAATGCCGACATCAGTGTTGCCAAACGTTTTTGTGGCATCGGCAGAGAGGATGTCGCGTTTCTCGTCGATGTCCCGGTAAGCCGGAACGAGTTTGCGCGCAGGATTAATTTTGATTCCGGTCAAGGTGGTATCGCCCCAGATGGTAGAATCTTTTTGGCCGTCACGAATCTCATGTGACCAACGGATTGTGATCTCCGGCCAGTCGGGCGCGCGGATTCCCAATTCCAGCCAGACCTCGTCGCGATCGATGTGCATCTCGTCGAACGCTGGCGGGAACCAGGTGCCGCCATGCGGCGGGAAGAAGCCGCCATTGCCATCGTACCAAGTGCGAAACGCGGTAAAACCCCCGCGAATGTAACCGAGGTTCGGCTGTGAGAGGTCGACCTTGATGTCGTAATCATTGATGTCCCAAAGGGCGTGGCCGTCGATCGTCAATGTCGCCTTTTCGCCGACGCCGTGCTCGTAATGCAGGTCGTTAATTCCGCCGTACGGTTGGTCGCCCGGGATCCAATGCTGTTGCTCGAATTGCGCGCGATCCCCGCTTGTCCAGGTTCCGCCGACGCCAACTTCGATCCAATTTTTGTATTCGGTCTCCTGCTCGGTAGCTGTGGTGGCGGTCGATTTACCGTCCTTCCCATCCTTGCCTTCGGCGACGACCGCTTTTGGATCGCTGGCAGATCCGCCGGAGTCCGCTGTTTCGGTTCCGTCGGCGTTAACGTCTGCGTGCAGCGGAATGGTGACGCAAACTACGAATCCGAAAATAAAGCTGACCGTTTGAACGCAGCCAAAACGGAGGAATCGATGCGCGCTCATATTAATATCTGAAGTGACCGTTCACCTGCGAACCGTGGATCGCCTCGTGACATCCGGCCGACCAGCAGGTGCCCTGCGGCAAGCGAGTGGTATGGTCGGAATCGCCAATGAAAATCCGGCCGCCAGCTTTCTGTTCCTGGAAGTGACACTTCAAACACAGAGTTTGGTTGCGCTCGTTGAGCATTCGAGCGTTGATCGAGCCGTGCGGTGAGTGGCAGCTAACGCAACCTTCGCGCAGCGCCTCATGTTGAAACACGAACGGACCGCGCTGGGCGGTATGACATTGGAAACAGGTTTCGTTTTCACCGAGAATCAGCGTTCCGCCGCCTTTGACTTGTTGCGGCCCACTGGTCCCGCCGCCCTTGATGGCCCGACCGGCGTGCGGGTTGTGACAATCGGCGCAGCTCATTTTGCCTTCCAACACGGGATGGTGATGCGGCATTTCAAATCTGGCCCGCACTTCGAGGTGACATTGGAAACACGCGTCCGGCGACCGGCGCGGATTGATAATCTTGGTTTTATCTCCGCCGCCGGCGACGTGGAGACTCCCGGGGCCGTGGCAGGATTCGCACCCCATTTCCTTGGCATTATCGCCGGGGGCTTTCAGGCGCGCGTGAGTGGCAGTTCGAAAATCACGGGTGATCGAATCGTGGCACGCTTCGCAAGCTTCCGAACCGACGAACTCAGCGCCGGGAATGCCGGGGGGGGCGAGGATGGTGCGATTTGTTTGGAGGGAGCTGCAAGAAAGGAAAATGACAGTGAGCGCAGCTGTTCCCCCGACCGCCCACAACAGTTTTTCGCACTTACTCTGCCACCGTCCGATTGGTCTCGGAAATCGCACCTGTGCGCAGTATTGCCAGAAGCGTCCGCGCGATACAACGCATTTGTTCGGAAAATTGCTGCCGCCAATGTAGCGTAAACGATTGCGTCAATGACGTTTCTGACGGGTGTTTTCGCGATAATCGCTCGGCGATTTTCCAGACAGCTTTTTGAAAACACGGTTGAACTGGGAAAGCGATTGGAAACCGCACGCGAATGCAATCTCGCTGATGGAAGAGTCAGCGTTGGCCAGTTGTTCCTTTGCTTTTTCGAAGCGATTGCGCGCGACGTAATCGACAAATTTGACGCCGGTGACCTGTTTGAATTTTTCACTCAGGTGGGTCCGATTGATTCGGACCACATTCGCCACTTTGGCCAGCGATATATGCTCGGTAAGATGCTGGTCGATAAATCGGCGTGCCGCCCAGATATCTCTGGGTTCGGCGGGATGGCCGTTGTGGGCCACGTCTTGAAACTGAATCGGTGAAGTTCCGTTTGTTATCACACCGACATTTAAGCGCGGCCGCATTGTAAGACTTTGCATCGGTTGGGATTTGCTTATCGCATCTTGCCCTGGCTCGTAAGTGGGCCTTTGGCCGTACCCCAACTTTTGCAAAGCAAAAGCCAATTGAGGGGAAGCGCCCGGTGCTCTGGCCGTTAGGTTTGAAACAACAAAAAAAGGAGCCCTTATGGAATATCTGATCTTAGCCGGCGTTGGCGCGATGCTGCTGCTTTACGTAGTCATCATCGTGGAATGCCTGAGACATCCCGAATGGTAACCGAGGATCAAACAATGAATGCAACCCTGATAACGCAAAATCCTCAGGTCGTGAGCGCGGAGAACAAAATTGCCGTTCTACTTTCAATCGTCCCCGGTCTTGGTCACGTTTACAAAGGACATTACGCGACCGGCTTCTTTTGGATGTTCCTCGGAATGCCGCTGGCGCTTTGGGTGGGAATCCTGCTCAGCCTGGCCACCGCAGGCTTCGGTCTTCTCATCCCAATCGCATGCTGGGCCGGGCTCGCCTTCGATGCTTACTGCGAGCGCGATTGGCGCAAACATCACTGGTTAATGCCAACCACGGACGGCAGCGAAGAAGACGACGACTTTGAGGATTGACCAAAGACAGCATTTGCGAGGAACAAAGATGAAAAACGAAACCGTCGCCGTGGATTATTTTGCCCGCCCCCGATATCGTCAGGTTTCGCCCATCATCTCGCCAAAGTCATTTCCGGCCACGATGCCGCTCGGCCAGTTTTTATTTGAATATCTTTACCGCCGCGGTGTCCGGCACAGTTTCGGTATTCCCGGAGACTTCGCTCTGCCGTCGTTTACCTGGCTCGAGAAATCGAAAATTCAAAGCGTAACCATGACCCACGAGCCGTCCGCTGGGTTTGCGGCCGACGCTTATTCACGGATCAACGGGATCGGGCTCGTCTGCGTTACCTACTGCGTCGGTGGCTTGAATGTTTTGAATGCAATCGCCGGCGCCTACGCCGAAAAGTCGCCGGTGGTTGTGGTGAGCGGCGCGCCGGGCCGCAAAGATCGCGAGAAGGATCCGTTGCTTCACCACAAAGTGAAAACGTTCGAAACCCAACGCCGCGTTTACGATGAAGTAACGGTCGCGAGCACGGTGCTGCTCGAAGAAGAACGCGCCGCGTCTGAAATCGTGCGTTGCGTCGAAGCATGTCTGCGACACAAGCGCCCAGTGTATATCGAAGTCCCGCACGACATGGTTGATCGCGAAATTCCCATCGTTTGGATTTCACCGGCCCAACCCGCAACATCGGATCCTCACACCCTTCGTGCAGCGCTCGACGAAACACTCGCCTTGATTCGAAGCGCCCGGAAACCGGTCATTCTCGCGGGGGTAGAGCTGGCGCGATATCGCACCGCCGGCTTGGTGTTGCGCATGGCGGAGCGAATGAACATTCCTATCGCGGCGGATCTTTTGAGCAAGAGCGCGATCCCTGAAAATCACCGGCTTTACATCGGCGTCTACGGCGGCGCGATGAGCAGCGACGATTTTGTCCGCGATTACGTCGAATCGGCGGACCTGGTTCTGATGCTCGGTACCTTCATCACCGATATGAGCATGGGATTTTACACTGCGAAGTTGGATCGCCATCGCACGGTGCTC
>JAJPJU010000004.1 GCA_021324035.1 Spartobacteria bacterium
AAATCGTCAACTCGTAGCGTGTTTATCGCCGCGTAAGCCGTGTTTGCATCGAAGTGTCCGGCATCGATCAGCGAAATTTTTTGCCACGCCAAAATGCTCGGCGGCGTCACGTTGTTCCAGGTTTTGCCCCCGTCGGTTGTGAGATGAATCAATCCATCATCTGTGCCCGCCCAGATCCGGTTCGCGTCGAGCGGCGAGGGCGCCACCGTGTAAATCACCCCGCGTCGCCGCGCCTGTTTGGTCGCATCCTCTTTGTATTTTCCGATGCACGCCGGCAACTCGTATTTCTCGCGGGACAAATCGGGACTGATTTTTTCCCAGTGATCGCCCCGATCGCGGGTTTGCCAGAGGGTGTTTCCCGCGAAGAACAAAACATGCGGATCGGTCGGGGAATAAATCACCGGCTCGGTCCGCAACGTTCGAAAATCTTCTGTTTGCACCGGAACCGGCAAAATATTCTGCCCCTGGCCCGTGCGGCGATCGAACCGCGTTAATTTTCCACCAATAATAATGTCCGGATCAAGCGGGTCGGCCACGACGTAACCGTATTCTTCCGCGGCGACCGGTTGCCAATCGCGGAACGTGATCTCGCCGGCGTCGCCGCGGCTTTTGATTCCAACCGAACCGCTTTCCTGTTGGCCGCTGTAGAGGCGGTACGGAAACGTGTTGTCTGCGCTGACGTGATACAGTTGCGCCGTCGATTGGTTGTACCACGAGCTCCAGGTCTTGCCGCCATTCACCGTCACGATTGCGCCCTGGTCGGAGCCGAGCAGAATCACCTCGGGATTGTTCGGATTGATCCAGACGTTTTGATAATCGTCTCCGCCCGGCGCGCCTCGCCAGCCTTCCCAATCTTTCCCGCCGTCGGTCGATTTCCAGCACACCACGCTCGCCGAATAAACGATCTGCGGATTTTTTGGATCGAATCGCACCACCGGCAGATCGCCGCCGCCGATTCCCAGTCCGGGCCGCGGGTCGTCAGTCGTTCCGCCCCAACTTTCTCCGCCGTCCTCCGATCGATAAAGTTTCGCAATTGTTTTCGTTCGAACCGCGGCGAAAAGGGTTTTGGATGCGCTCGGCGCGATCGCGATGTTCGCCTGCATCACGCCCGGAGGCAGGCCTTTTGTTAACTGCCGCCACGTTTTGCCGCCGTCGGTGGATTTGAAAACGCCGCCGCCGTCGCCATTCAAATAGCCATTTTCCCACGGGCCTTCGCGGGATTCCCACAGCGCCGCGTAGACAATATTTGGATCGCTGGGATCGATCTGGACATCGCTGGCCCCGACATTTTCGTCGCGATACAAAACGCGTTCGAAATTTTTCCCGCCATCGAGCGATCGATAGATGCCGCGCTCGGGATTAGGTCCGTAAGGGTGCCCGGCCACTGCGACAAAAAGGCGATCGGGATTTTTTGGATCGACCGCCAGTTGCGCGATTTGCTGTCCGTCACGTAATCCGAGATGCGTCCAGGTTTTTCCGGCATCGGTCGATTTGTAAATGCCATCACCAACCGACAAATCCGGACGATGCAATCCTTCGCCGCTACCGACATACACGATGTTCGGATTTAATATTGAAACCGCAATCGCGCCGACGGACGCGGTCGGTTGATCGTCAAAGATCGGCTGCCAGGTGCGTCCGTAGTCGGTGGATTTGAAAACGCCGCCGTTGACGGGTGCCATGTAAAAAACATTCGGCTGCGACGGCACACCGCAAATCGCGCGGGTTCGACCGCCGCGATACGGACCAACGTTTCGCCATCGCAATATCGAATCGAAATCGCCGGCGGTTGCGCCGTTAATCGCGCTAAAGCCGACGAACAAAAATAGAACGATGTTTCGAACCATTTTCATCTTCTCAACACCTCAACTGTTCTAAACGTCTCAACGCTTCTTGTCACTCGTCACTGCTTTTATCGCAACGATCGGGGCGGGAACGCCAACAGCCGCAGTGAATCGTCGATATCGATCTTCGGCCCTCGCTCATTATATAGATCCTGAATCGACTCTGCTTCGGGAATCTGACCGCTGACGTCTGACCTCCGACTTCTGGCCGCGGACGTTTCGTCCGCGGGGCCCGCCGCCGGCGCTTCCGGCTCGCCGCGCCGAAGCTCTGAAGTGAAGGCGGGCTCACTGGGCCGTAGCTCCGCGGTAGAGGCGAACTCCACCTTTTGATTACGTTTCGCGACCAATTTTTGCCATTGTGCGTTCGCGCCGGTTGGCGCTGTCCCGGGCGTCCAACGTGTCATCCGCGTGCCGTTGATAAAAATCGCATGATGCGTTTTTCCTTTCGCGTGAACGTTCACCGGGCCTTCCAGTTTGCCATTCACCATTCGGCCCCAGTAACGCGCGTAAAGTTGCGGTTCAGTTGATTCCGGATCGCGGGTGTACCAAATCAAACCTCCAAATCCATGCGCATAATCGTTGTGGTCGCGATCGCCCGACCAGGTGGCGATGTCTCCCGGCTTCGGAGCGCTGTTCCAGACAAGGGTTTTGCCGTCTCGCGTGCTTTGATAATTCCCTTCACCCCGCGCGACTTCCATCAACCCGAGCACCAGTCCGCAAATTAAGAGCAATCGTCCAGCCACCGAAAATCGAGCGACTATGACAGATGAAAGGCGGCTTCGCCACCTTTCCCCATTTAATGATTTAACGATTTAGCGATTTAACGATTTGCAATCGCCCAGCGCGGGCCGCTACTTCTCCCTCAACCTCTCAACTGCTTCTTGTCACTGGTCACATGCCACTCGTCACTTCCGTTATCTTCGACTTGGACGGGGTTCTTGCCGATTCCGAGCCGTGGTGGAATCAGATCGACGCTAAACTCCTCTCCGAATACGGGGTGAATTATCGCGGCGAATATCACCAGGACGTTGTGGGCGTGAGCTACCGCATTGCGATCGATTTTTATAAGAAAACGTTCGGCGTCGATGCTCCCGCCGAACAACTGATGAAACGTCGCGGCGAAATCGCCGCCGAATTTTTCGCGGATCGCGTCGGTTTGTTTCCCAATACTGGAAAAGTTCTGGAAGAGTTGCGAGAACAAAAATTACGCCTCGCTGTGGCCACCAGCTCGGTCGGTAGTTCAGCCCGACCGTTTCTCGATCGACACCAATTGACCCAATTCTTCGACGTGATTGTCACCGGCGACGAGGTTGAGCGCGGCAAACCCGCTCCCGACATCTATCTGCGCGCTGCAAAAGAATTAACACTTCGCGCCGAAGAATGTTTGGTGATTGAAGACGCGCTTGCCGGCATCGCCGCCGCCAAGGCCGCAAACATGCGTGTCGCGGCGATTCCAGACGCTCGCTTTGTGAATCCAGCTTCCTACGAAGAAAAAGCCGATTGGGTTCTCGGCAGTCTGAGAGAATTGCCAGACCTGGTTCGCACGCTAACTCCGATCTCCTAGTTCCGAGCTCCCTGCTCCCTGAACCGCCGCTACGCGATCTTGCACGGAATCACCGCGTCTTCGTCGAACGAATACACCGCGCACAACCGATGATAACCGTCTGCGATCACGACTTTGCCATTCTTGTCGTCTC
>JAJPJU010000177.1 GCA_021324035.1 Spartobacteria bacterium
CCGCCTTGCATCATCTTTGTCAGCATGTCGTTGGTTTTGCCGTAATCATCGAATCCCTGGGTCCAGAGATGCCCTGGATATCCCATTACAACTTTGCGGCCGCTTAGCAGCAACGGATGGTTGTAGGTCGGCCACGCCGCAAACCGCGCTTCAATCGGTAACGGGCGAACCGCCGCGCTGACTGCGTCGACTTCGCCGCGATTTGCGAAACCAAAACCGCCTTTGCCGGCGGCCAAACCGCCAAACAGGCTGACGAAGCCCGATGCGAACAAGGTGAAACATACCGCCCATCGAATCGGCCGCTCCCATTGGATGATCAAATCTCGCCACAAATACGGGAGAATAATGAAGTAGGCCCAGATCAGGATCTTGAGATTGTCCCAACCCCATGGCGCCGTTTTAACGAACAGAGCGAAAACAAAGATTGCGCCGGCGCCAAAAACGAAGGCCGCTTCCTCCGACATTTTGCCGTTCCATGAATAACCGGCGATCGCGATGAGGCCTGCTGCACCCAAAAGGACGAGGATTCCCAGCAAGAGAAATCCGAGCGGCAGCCAGGCGAATCCGTGCCACAAACGCCAGGTCGAAAGCACAATTATTGCCAGACCAAGGGCAGCGACGACCTCGAGTTTTCGTGTCGAATCTGATTTTGCAGCCTGCCAGCCGATCATTCCCACCATGGTCAAAGCGAGCGGCACCAGAATTCCGAAGTTAAAGAACCAGAAACGAAAGAACGGCAGCGCAAAATCGCCGTCGTTCTGGACCCAGCCCCAGTGAAATTCGAGGACCGATTTTGCGTGCATGTGATCGGTCGTCAGCCAGACGAAAAACGTTGCCGGAATTAACGCGCTCAGGACAACGGTCAGGACCTGCCCGCGAATCTGCGGGTCTCCCGCGATGAACAAGCAAACAAGCAAGATGCTGAGTGCCAGAAAGGTGTGGATGTGAAACAGCGGCATCGAAGCGTAAAGGGAGAGTTCCACCCAGAACGGCAGCGGGCCGCGACGATCATTGGCGCGATAAAATTTTTCGCGCCAATGCCAGAGTAGAATCAGCCCGGCAGGAATGGCATAAAGCACGCCGCGTTGGGTCACGAACATCGTGAGCGGAATAGACTTCCACGCAACATTATTGACGTCCTGGTAGTCGTTGAACTGAAGCGTCTTGAGAAACTGAAATCCGGCGATGCCGCCGTTGAATAGAAAACCGGCAACCGCAAACGCGCCGCCCCATCGATAAAACGCGTAAAAGGTCGCGACCGACGCGACCAAGCCGACCCAAACCAAACCCGGAATCAAACTGATTCCGGTTTTCAGCAACATCGCGTTCAACAAATCGACGCCCGCGGGATAGCGAAGATGTTCGCTGCCCACATAAATCGGATTCGACGGCCAGAGCCGAACACCATTTGCGAAGAATTTAATATGAGTCAGGTGCAGGCCGAGATCGCCGAGATTGACCGGGGATTGGATCTTCAAATCGGTGCCATCGACGTAAAGAAGCCAAATGAATGACCGAAAGGCGAAGACGCCGAAAAGCGCGGCGAGAATCCAGGTGACCAAGTGCTGGTAGCGAGCTGGTTGCGTCCCGGTGCTTGGTTGCGGTCGTAGATCGGTGGTTCCGGCGTAGGCAACGGCGGCAAGTCCGGCTGCTATAATAAAGGCCGTGACCGATGTGATCGGGCCCAGGCCGGCCGCGATCATTCCCAGCAATAAACCGCAGATCGTCGCGAAGTTTGCAAATGTTAATCCGCCGGCGAGCCACTTCATTGGTTTGGAGTCGCGGTGGGCGCCGGAGTGGGGCTCGGACTTGGTTGCGGCGGTGCGCCGGTGAAGTCAGGTGCTTTACCTGGAAAGAAGGTCTTGAAAATTTTCGCGCTAAAATAGGCTTTTGACGGATCCTGATACGGCCGAATCGTCACCGGAACGGTGTAATACGAATCGTGCAGTTTCGATTCAACGGTTTGAATTTTGTCCTGCTGAACTAGGAGAAAATCGCCGTCCAACGGCTCCGGCATGTTGTCCTTTTCGTAATAACCAACGCGCCCGAATTCGCCAAGAATCCAGGGCAACGGGTAAGGGCTTGCCCGAATAATATGACCGACGAGTTGATATCCGCGCGGGTCCATGTGGGCCAGCGTAACAATCGGATCGGTGAATTTGTAAATGTCGTTGTAGGTCTGGACGTAAACGTACGGTTCGGTATCGGTCGTGCACCGGAAATAATTCAACCAGATGCAATGCCCTAACGACCAAAGAATGAGAAGCGCCGTGAGAATTTCCGTGAACGCGCGGTCGATCAACACCACAAGCAAAAGTCCCAGGCCGCCCGCCAACCAATACGGCCACATGTGGTCCCAGGTCGACGGCCAATCCGCGGTCACGGAGTAGAGAACCGCGGCCAGCACCGCACCAATGATAACAAGTCCGAACCAGCGATAAGTAACGCCTTTGAATCGCAACGGCGCGATTGTCGCCATTGCCCCGAACGTAAACAGAAACGGCCAGACAAAACTTATGATGCACCACGGCGTCTTGTATTTCACGATGCTGTAGGCCATCAAGGTTCCGACGCCGTAAATGGCCAGGTAACGCAGGTTGGCACTCTTGAACTGTAACGCGAACAGGCAGGTCAGCAGACCGGCCAGCGCCGGGAGTTCATAATGGCCGATGAGCGCAATCCAGTAGTACCACATTTTCTCATGGCCGTGACCTTCTTTGCCCGTTTGAAACCAGGGTTTGAACGCTGCGAACAGATCTTTGACGCCGTTCCAGTGAAAGAAAAACCCGGAATAGAAGGCCACGATCAGCGCGATGCCGGTCCCGATCACGACGGCCAGATCCACAAAATTCCACGATTTCCCGGATCGTGGCTGATCATCCATTTTGCTGAAATAATTCGATACCGCACAGACCGGCAGGGCGATGATCGCGCACAAAACGTGAAGGATGTATGTCTCCTTCGACAGAATCATTCCGGTCAATCCCATTCCGACGCACCACAGGTATTTCGGGGTATTAGCTTTCCAGAGCCCGAACAGGCCGAGCACGAACAGCATTGTGAAAAACAAAATCCAGACTTCGTGGATGGAATAACGTCCGTAAAAAACGAATCCTGGTGAAACCGCCATCGCCAGCGCGGCGATGCGACTAACGGTTCGTCCCACAAACGGCTCGTATTTCAGCGTCAGCCAGACGCAACCGATGCTGACCAGGACCACCGGTAAACGTAGTGCGATCAGATTGCGCCCGAACAATGTTTGCGACAGCAGCAGCACGTAAAAATGCAACGGGCCGTGATAATTCGTTGGATCGTATCGATAGAAACCGGTCTTAAGAAGTTGATCGACAAACCAACCGTTGATTCCTTCGTCAAAGTGAGGCGGCTTAATCCCGAGCAGGAAAAATCGCAGAAATGCGGCCACCCCGAGAATGATCCACGGGGTCCATTTACCGTCGGCAAAGGCGCGCCGCCATGTTTCGAGCGAATCGCCCAGCCACGGAAAATCCGCTGGGGTCGCGGCTTTTACGCTAGTTTTCGGCATTTTCTCTCACGGCGGGCACAAACGTTTAGCACGGTCACAACGTTAGGTTATCGCTTTCCCCGGACTCAAGCTTTGTATCCTTTGCGCCCTTTGTGTGAGGCTTGACGCAAGCATCGCTGCTGGTATCTGGCGCTGTGCGAATTCTTGTGACCGGCGGCTGCGGCTTCATTGGGAGCAATTTTATTCGCTACATTTTGCAACATTACAAGCCGGCCTCGGTCACAAACGTGGACGCCCTGACTTACGCCGGCAACCTCGCCAATCTGGACGGCGTGGTCGAGGAACATGGCGAGCGCTACGAGTTTTTCAAAGCCGACATCGCCAATACCGACGCCATGGATGAGCTCCTGCTCGAGCGCCAATGTTATGCCGTTGTAAACTTCGCCGCTGAATCGCACGTCGACCGGAGCATTAATTCACCCGAAAATTTCATTCATACCAACGTCATCGGCACCAGCGTGCTTTTGAATGCGGCCCGAAAACATGGGGTCCAGCGGTTCGTCCAAATTTCGACCGACGAGGTTTACGGTTCGTTAGGCGAGACCGGAAAATTTACCGAGCAATCGCCAATCGAACCGAGCTCGCCTTATTCCGCGAGTAAAGCCGGCGCAGACCTCCTGGCGCTTGCTCATTACACAACTTTTGGCCAGGAAGTTGTGGTGACCCGTTGTTCGAACAATTACGGACCGTATCAATTCCCCGAGAAACTGATTCCGTTGATGATCGTGAAGGCGTTGCGGGGCGAGCCGCTGCCGGTTTACGGCGACGGCATGAATGTGCGCGACTGGATTCACGTCCAGGATCATTGCGCAGCTGTGGTCGCCGCGTTATTCGAAGGAAAACCGGGAACGGTTTACAATTTCGGCGGCGGCAACGAAATGCCCAACCTCGAGCTGGTGAAGCTGATTCTGAAAAAGCTCGGCAAGCCGGAAAGCTTGATTTCGTTCGTGAAAGACCGTCTCGGACACGATCGCCGCTACGCGATCGATTCGTCGTTCGCCCAAAAGCAATTGAAGTGGAAGCCGCGCAAGGATTTCAAGGAAGGACTCGAGAGCACGATCCAGTGGTACATCGATAATCAAAACTGGTGGCAACCGCTGCTCGAACGTGCGGGCCGTTATTGATTGGGCGATTTCAGAATTTGCCTTGCTCGAAATCGGACCTGCCCGATATGCTCGCGTCACCGACGCGATGACATCGAGCTTACGAATTTGTTCGTTGATTGGATCAGCTCTGCTGTGTCTGTGTTGTTCGGCTCGAGCGACGGTCTATATCGTTGCCGACAACGATGTCGATGGACCCAATGGACTCAAGGCGTCGATAACGAATTCCAATACCAACGGTCAGGACGACACGATCGAGCTGGCGACGAATGGAACTTACGTTCTCAGCGTGCGAGACAATGCGCTCAATGGTTTGCCGGCGGTTGCGCCGGACGCTGGACACAAGCTAACGATTCACGGCAACGGCTCGACGATTATGCGAAGTACGGCAGGCGTGCCGACATTTCGCATTTTTTATATAAACAGCGGCGCGAACCTAACTCTCGACCATTTGCTCTTATCGAATGGGAATCCCGGCGCTTTTCACGGTGGTGCTATTTATAACGACGGCGAAACCAATAACGTCAGTTTGACGATTACAAATTGCACCATCACCGGCAACTCCGGCGATTACGGCGGCGCAATCTTCAACGACGGTTATCAGGATCCGAATTTTCCAGCGCACATCGCGGCTCTAACCGTCAGCAACTCGACCTTCTCCGGAAACGTTGGAACCCAGTACGGCGGCGCTATTTGGAACGAATCCGGCAGCATTGTCATGAACGTGAGCTATTGCACGTTCAGTCAGAACAGCGCCACGGCCCGCAGCGCGGGCGCCATTCAGTTTGATGGATCGAGCGGGGCGGCGAGAGGCAGTATCACCAGCTGCACTTTTACTCAGAACAGTGCGGCCAATTACGGCGGCGCGGTTAACATCGATGGATCTTCAGGCAGCGCGATTTTGCCCATTATCGATTGCACGTTCGACCGAAACACCGCTAACTGGGGCGGAGGCGTGGCGATGGACGGCAGCAGCGGAAGTGCGGTTGTGGCCGTGACCAATTGCACATTTAACCGCGATTCATCCTTCACCCTTGGGGATGCTATCTATGTTTCCCAAACTGGCGGCGGCACGACCTCGCTTTCGATTGGCAATACCATCCTGGCCAGTGCCGATCCCGATTTCAATTTATCGGTCGATAATTTTAGCGGCGGAACGGCCAGTATTAGTTCGCAGGGGCACAATTTGAGTGACGACGGGGCCGGCGGCGACGCGACCACCGGCCCGGGCGGTTTTTTGAACCAGCCCGGCGATGTTCGTAATACCGATCCGCTGCTGGATCCGGCCGGATTGCAAAACAACGGAGGGCCGACTTCAACGATTGGGCTTCAGGCCGGTAGTCCCGCTATCAATAACGGAGGCGACACCATCGCGCCCGAACGCGATCAACGCGGTTATTTGCGCAGTGGCACGAGCGATATCGGCGCGTTCGAACTAAACGGTCTGCTTGCGCCAATTGCCGCTGGTTCGAACAAGGGTGCGTTTGCCGTGAATTTTCCGTTAACCGGCAAAGTCGGATTGGAATGTCGCAGCGGCGGTCCGAGCGGCAACTATCAATTGGCGATGACCTTCGCGACTCCGATCACTCTTACTGGCGTGACCGTTCAAAGTGGAATCGGCACCGTCAGTAATTTTACGGCCAGTGGTTCACAACTAACTGCGAATCTGACCGGCGTAGCAAACGCGCAACATCTCGTGGTGAGACTCGCGAACGTTAACGATGGAGTCCATACGAACAACGCAGACATTCCGATGGACTTGCTGATTGGTGATACCAATGCCGATCACTTCGTGGATGCGATCGACACTGCTCAGACAAAATCCAAGTCTGGTCAGGCGATTGACACCACGAATTTCCGTGAGGACGTCAATAATGATGGTTTTATCGACGCCATTGACGTGGCGCTTGTGAAATCGAAGTCCGGCACCTCACTTACCGCACCGACGTTGCCTCCTTCACAAAAGCCGGCCCAGCGTCGTCCCCGCACGGGCAGGTATTGATCCATATCGTCGGACGTAATCGCCGCGAGTTTCGAATCACAGGCTGTTCGGTACCTCCGAGCCTGGTGTAATTTATCGGCGTGAAAATTGTCGTGATCGGTTCCGGGGGCCGGCTTGGCGCGGCGCTGATGCGTGCGTATCAAAACAAATTCGATGTTGCCGGTTTCAATCATGCGGAACTCGACCTTGCCAGGCCCAACCAAATTCGCGGCCGAATTGGTGATCAACCGTTTGACCTTCTCATCAACGCGGCCGCCTACACGAATGTGGACGCTTGTGAAACGGAGACGGATCAGGCGTTTGCGATCAACGCCGAGGCGCCGCGAATTTTGGCGGAGATTTGCCGGGACAGGAACGCGAAACTGATTCATATCAGCACCGATTACGTTTTCGACGGCACCAAACGCCAGCCCTATGTCGAAGATGATGCGGCGAATCCGATCAGCGTTTACGGTGAATCGAAACGCGCGGGCGAAAAGTTTGTGCTGCAAACGAGCGATCGGCACATCGTAGTGCGGGTTTCATGGGTGTTCGGTCCGGACCGGCCGAGTTTTGTCGACGCAATGATCAAGCGCGCGGGTGAGGAAGACAAAATCGAAGCGATTGCCGACAAATGGTCGACCCCGACTTACACCGGCGACATTGCGGAATTATTGCCGCGGATATTCGATGTTGCCGGTTTCAATCATGCGGAACTCGACCTTGCCAGGCCCAACCAAATTCGCGGCCGA
>JAJPJU010000099.1 GCA_021324035.1 Spartobacteria bacterium
AAAACGGCAAAATTGCGATGAAGGCTTTTGGCGGCAAACTGTCCGATGATGACATCAAGGCGCTGGTCGCGTATGTTCGGACTTTGAAGAAGTAGGAAGCAGCAGCAGCACGGCGAAGCCCGAAAGGAAAACAACTCTATGAAACGAAAAATCGCTCTCTTGCTTGTAACGGTCCTCGGTTCAGCAGGAATTGCCGCCGCCGCAGACGCCGCTGCGACCTGGGCGGCAAATTGCGCTTCCTGTCACGCTAAGGACGGCAGCGGCAATACCATGATGGGAAAGAAACTCGGCGTAAAAGATTACACCAAAGACCAAAGTTTTAGTGATGCCGAAGCGACCAACGCCATCAAGAATGGCAAGGACAAGATGAAAGGTTTCGGGAGCAAGCTTTCCGACGCCGACATCAAAGCCCTCGTCGCCTACGTCCGATCGCTGAAGAAGTAGTTCACAGCCCCCGGCGAAGTGGCAGGGAGCCAAACCCATGCGACGGAAAGTCTCCCTCTTCATCGCAACGATCGTCTGTTCGTCAGGCATCGCGATCGCCGCTGACACGAGCGCAATCTGGAAGGCGAACTGCGCCTCCTGTCATGGAAAAGATGGCAGCGGCGCCACCATGATGGGCAAGAAATTGAACGTCAAAGATTATCGGGACCCAAGGGTACAGGCAATATTCAGCGACGCTGAAGCCGAGCGCGCGATCAAGGAAGGCGTAAAGACCAACGGAAAAGAAACGATGAAGCCGTTCGGTGGAAAACTTTCCGACACGGATATTAAGGCATTGGTCGCTTACATCCGGTCCTTTAAGAAGTAATCGCGCGCAATGTCTGATTCTTCAGCTCCGGCGCAGACGCGACCCTTCAGGCGTAATTTCCGCAACTGGCTGAGTTGGTCGGGCATGGTGCTCGCCGGCAGCGGGGTTTTCGCTTTTTTCCTGCTCATCGCGATCGATCAGTTCGCGGGCCATCGCAATCCCTACGTCGGCATTCTCGCCTACACGGTCGCGCCATTCTTTGTTGTCGTTGGAATCTTTTTCACTCTGCTGGGCGCGCTCATCCGGTGGCGCACGCGGCGTCGGGCAGTGGAAGCGGCCGAACCCCTGGCACTTAAAATTGACCTATCACGGCCCCGCGACCGAAGAATTCTTACCCTTTTTGTCCTGGGCAGCGTTGGATTCCTGTTTCTGACCGCGGTTGGAAGTTATCAAACCTATCAAGTCACCGAGTCGGTTCAGTTTTGCGGTAAGGCCTGCCACCTTCCGATGGAGCCACAGTTCGTCGCAGCCCAACATACGGCTCACGCCAAAGTCGAATGCGTCGCCTGTCACGTTGGTCCAGGCGCGGCCGCCTATTTCAAAACCAAACTTAACGGCACCAAGCAGCTTTATCACACAATTGCGGGCGATTTCGACCGGCCGATTTATATGAGCGCGGCAAATCCGCGGCCGGTCCAGGCAATTTGCGAGCAATGTCACTGGCCGCAGCGCTATGTCGGCAATGTCGACCGCACGTTTCAACATTTTCTCTCCGACGAAAAAAATACGCCGTTCGCAGTGCGACTGTTGCTGAATGTTGGCGGAGGCGATCCCTCAAACGGACCCGAAGGCGGAATTCATTTCCACATGAACATCGCCAACAAGATCGAATACATTGCGACTGACGACTTGCGAATGAACATCCCTTGGGTGCGGAGCACGAACCCTCAGGGCGTCGTTACCGAATATCGCGATCCGGATTTCAAGGGGGACGTGGCGAAATATGAAATTCATCGGATGGATTGCATGGATTGCCACAGCCGGCCGGCGCACAAGATTCACACCCCGAACGATGCGGTCGATCTGGCCTTGATGACCAACCGGCTCGATGCCAGCATCCCCTGGGTCAAAGCCAAAGTCGTGGCGGCGCTGACCCAGCCCTACAAAACCCGGACCGAAGCCGAACAGGGAATCACAACGGCGTTGCGAAAGGATTATCCGGATCCGGCGCAGGCGAACCAGATTATCCAGGTCACTCAATCAATTTATCGCGAAAACTTTTTTCCGGAGACGAAGACCGATTGGCGAACCCATCCCGATTTCGTGGGCCACAAAACCTGGAATGGATGTTTTCGATGTCATGATGGCAAACACGTCGCAGCTGACGGGAAAATGTCGATCAAGGCGAGTGATTGCCGCTCGTGCCACTTGATTCTGGCGCAAGGCAATCCCGAAGGCATGAAGCAGGTGAACGCCCAGGGGCTGGATTTCGTGCACATCGATGCGCCTTACTCCGAATTCTCCTGCACGGATTGCCACACCGGTGGTACTCAGAAATAGTAGTCCGGTGATGCGACGGATTTTGTTTTTTCTCACAACGGTCGCGCTATTCGCAGGCTGCGAAAAGAACTCGGACATCAAGGTTTATCGAGTGTCCAAGGCGCCCCTCGAAGAGCCGGGGCCCGATCAGCAAACTGCAATGCCGGCGAATGCGCCGTCCCCGTCAATGCCGGGTGGCATGGGTACCGCGGTCTCGGCCCCTGCGGCGCCCGCTCCGGCAAACTGGCAGCCGCAACCACTCTCTCAAATGCGACAGGCGAGCTTTCTGGTTAAAGGCGATAACGGCGCGGTTGCGGATATTTCCTTTGTCAGTCTCGGCGCTTCAGCGGGCAACGTTCTCGAAAACGTGAACCGATGGCTGTCACAAATCGGCCAACCGCCGATTACTGACGAAAAGCTCAATCAAATCGCGCAACATCTCACGACATCGATGGGCGACGTGACCGTTGTGGATCTTGTTGGTCTGCCCAGCGGAGCCGACCCCGCAAAAGACGGCAGGATTATCGCGGGAATGACATCGGCTGGAGGTTCAACGTTGTTTTTCAAGATCCGCGGCAACGCGGAATTGACCGAATCGCAAAAGAGCGAATTCATCAAATGGGTCGCGGCGGTTTGCAACGCTCAAGGCGGGAGTAAAGCGCCGCAGACAGCGAGCGCAATGCCTTCAACCGACATGGGCGCGAATCCCCAAATCAAATGGCAAACGCCGCCAGGTTGGAGCGAAGTTCCTCCGTCATCGATGCGTTATGCGAGTTTCAACGCCGGCGCCAACGACAGCAAAGTTGACGTTTCTGTCGTCACCTTTCCGGGTGAAGGCGGCAGTGACGCCGACAATGTAAATCGCTGGCGTCAACAAATTGGTCTTCCTCCAATGACTCCGGCAGCGCTGGCCACGCAGGTCGAGCCACTCAAAACTGACGCCGGATCGTTTTCGATCGTCGATATCGCCGGGCCAAATGCACGGACGGTGGCGGCTTGGACTCGGCGCGATGGCCACGTTTGGTTTTTCAAAGCGACGGGCCCCAGCGCCTCCGTTGAAAAAGAGAAAACGAATTTTGTGAAATTCATTCAATCCATCCGATTTTAAGAACAATGGTCGGAAAGCTCGTCGATTTAATTACTTCGCTGAAGCTGACAATTGTTTGCCTGGCGGCGGCAATGGCGCTGATCTTCGCCGGGACCCTGGCCCAGGTCCACCTCGGCATTCACGAAGCACAGCAGCGGTATTTTCAGAGCTGGCTGGTATGGTGGCCACCGGAAGGTAACGGATTGCGCATTCCGGTTTTTCCGGGCGGACATTTCATCGGCGCGGTGTTGTTGATTAATCTGATTGCGGCTCATTTGAAACGCTTTCGTTGGACCTGGAAAAAATTCGGCATTCATCTCACTCATGCCGGTCTGATCATCATGCTGGCCGGCGGATTATTTACCGACTTGTTCGCAGTCGAGAGCCACATGCGGCTCGAACGGGGCGATACCAAAAATTATTCGGAGGACCAGCAGCACATGGAGTTGGCCGTGATCGACACCACCGGCAACGATCTCGATCAGGTAACGGCGATTCCTGAAAGCGTGTTGCGAAAAAATCGGACGATCGACCACTGGAGCCTGCCATTTCGGCTTGTGGTCAGGAATTATTATCAGAATTCGCGCCTCAAAATGTTGGGCGAAGCCGGAAGTGCCGCGAAGCCAATCGCAAATCAGGGCCCGGGCGCAATGATCGCCGTCGAACCGTTGCCGCGGACCACCGCGCAGGACGAACGGGATGTGCCGGCGGCGGCGATTGAAGTCCTGCCGAAAGATGGCGGCTCATTAGGCACCTGGCTGGTCTCCGACGCGCTCGGCGCGCCGCAAACTTTCTCGTGCGGTGGCCGGACCTGGAAAATTGCGATGCGCACGGCGCGTTATTACAAGCCTTACAGCGTTACCTTGCAGAAATTCACGCATGAAAAATATGCCGGAACCGAAATTCCGAAAAATTTCGCGAGTAAAGTGACGCTGATTGATCCGGAGCGAAACGTGAACCGCGACGTTTTGATTTATATGAATCATCCGCTGCGCTACCGCGGCGAAACGTTTTATCAGGCCGGCTTTCAACAGGACGATCGCGCGACAATTCTTCAGATCGTGCACAACCCGAGTTTCCTGGCGCCATATATTGCGTGTATCATCGTCGCGGCCGGTTTACTCTGGCAGTTCGGATATCACCTGATCGGTTTTGCCCGGCAAAGACGGAGGGCCACACCATGAAACGATTCATCCCTTTAATTGTTCTGATTGTCATGGCCGGATGGATCGCCGGAAACTGGATGCCACCGAAAGCCAAGCCCAACGACTTCGATCTCGCAAAGTTCGGCAAAATTCCGGTGCTGGTCGGCGGCCGGGTCAAGCCACTCGATACTGTTGGCCGAAATTCCTTGTTAATCATCCACGGCAAACAGGAGCTGCGACTCGACAATGGCAACACCCTCAGTGCGGTCCAATGGCTGGCCGATGTGCTGTTCAACGCGCCAGTCGCGGACCAGTATCCCGTTTTCGTCGTTCAAAACGACGAAGTGCTCGGTTTGTTCGGCTGGGAACAGAGTCAGCGGAAATATTTTAGTTTTGTCGAGTTCGCGCCGTTCCTGAAACAAATCGAAGAACAAGGCGACCAGGCCGACAAACTCGAAGCGGTGCAGCGATCGGCATTTCAAAGCGCGATTTTGAATTTGCGGAACGGCCTCGTGCTTTATCAGCGACTGAAAAACAGTGTCCAGCTCGAAGGCACGCAAAATTTCGCCGCCGAATTAAAGAATTACGTCGCAAATGTCCCGGGCGCTGCGAAAGCCGCCGTTAAAGCGCAAAGCGGAGAAAAAGATTTCGATCGAACAAAGCTCAACGACCTCGCGGAGTTGATCCAAAAGTACGAAAAGGTCTCGGAAATGGCCTACATCCTCGCGGTTCCGCCGCCAGTTCAGACCGGCACCTGGCATTCGATCGGGGACAGTTTGTTGCACTCGGTTGCTACTGCCCAAGCCGATCCGGCAGTCGTTGAATACGCGCAGATTGGTGACGCCTATCGCGCGGGCGATCACGCTGCCTTCAATCAAAATGTCGACGTTCTGATAAATTCGTTCTCGAAAGAGCAACCGAACGCGGCGAAGCGAGCCTCATTCGAATTCCTATTCAACCGTTTGCAGCCATTCACCCAAAGCATGGCGCTTTATGTTCTCGCGTTTTTGCTGGCCTGCGCTTCCTGGTTGGGATGGAGCCGAACCCTCAACTGCAGCGCGTTCTATCTTTTGCTTCTCGCACTGGCGATCCACAGCTTCGGTTTGTTTTCGAGGATGTATTTGCAGGAGCGTCCGCCGGTCACGAATCTTTATTCGTCGGCAATTTTTATCGGCTGGGGCGCGGTCATTGTCTCACTGATTCTCGAGCGAATTTTCCGGGATGGAATAGGCGCAGCCTGTGCCGGCGCGATTGGCTTTGTCACGTTGATCATTGCCCACCATCTGGCCGGCAGCGGCGACACCCTGGAAATGTTGCAGGCCGTTCTCGACACCAACATTTGGCTGGCCACTCACGTGGTTGCGATTACGACCGGCTACTCGGCAATGTTTCTGGCCGGGATGCTGGCAATCATTTACATCGTCCGCGGCGTTTTCACCCGTTCGTTGAGCAAGCAAACCGCCGATTCGCTTGCCCGAATGACTTATGGCGTTGTTTGTTTTGCG
>JAJPJU010000320.1 GCA_021324035.1 Spartobacteria bacterium
ATGGAACGAGCACATCCACTATTTTGGCCCATGCGATTTTTGCCGAGGGCGTGCGGAACGTCACGGCCGGCGCTAGCGCCGTGGATATCAAGCGCGGGCTGGATCGTGGTGTTGCCGTCGCAGTGGAAGCGATCAAAAAAATCTCCCGTCCAGTCGCCAGTCGAAAAGAGAAAGAGCAGGTAGCTGCAATTTCCGCACACAACGATGAGACCATTGGAAAACTCGTGACCGATGCGATGGAGAAGGTCGGAGCCGAGGGCGCCATCACGGTCGAAGAATCGCGCACGACGGAGACGACGCTGGAAGTTGTGGAAGGAATGCAGTTCGATCGCGGCTATCTCTCCCCTTACTTCGTCACGAATCCGGAAAAAATGGAAGCAATCCTCGACGATGCGCTGATTCTTTTGACCGACAAAAAGATCGCGCACATGAACGATCTGCTTCCGCTTCTCGAGAAAGTCGCCAAAAGCGGACGCGCGCTGCTGCTTGTTGCAGAAGATTTCGAAGCCGAACCCCTGGCTACACTGGTCGTTAACAAACTACGCGGCGTCCTTTCCTGCATTGCCGTGAAAGCGCCCGGCTTTGGCGATCGGCGAAAGGCGATGTTGCAAGACATGGCAATTCTGGCTGGCGGCCAAGTTGTTTCGGAAGACCTAGGAATTAAGCTCGACAAGGTCGATATCGATAAGCTCGGTGGATCCAAGCGCGTGGTTGTTGACAAGGATAACACCACGATTGTCGGCGGCCGCGGTAAGAAAGCGGATGTCGATGCGCGCTGTAACGAACTGCGTAATCAAATCAAGGAAACAACTTCCGATTACGATCGCGAGAAACTTGAAGAACGCCTGGCAAAACTGGTCGGCGGCGTGGCGGTGGTGCACGTCGGCGCGCCCTCCGAGGCGGAAATGAAGAATCGCAAAGAAGCATTCGATGATGCAATCAGCGCAACAAAAGCCGCCATCGCCGAGGGAGTTGTTCCGGGCGGCGGTCTGGTTCTGCTCCGCGCGATCGATGCAGTCGACGCCGAAGCGAAGAAATGCGAAGGCGATGAACGAACGGGTTTGCTAATCTTCAAGCGCGCCCTCGAATCGCCGACTCGACAAATCGCGATCAACTCCGCAGCCGATGATGGGGTTGTGGTTGAAAAGATGCGTGCAGGTTCG
The DNA here is from genome assembly GCA_021324035.1 of Spartobacteria bacterium. Lineage (GTDB taxonomy): Bacteria > Verrucomicrobiota > Verrucomicrobiia > Chthoniobacterales > UBA10450 > AV40. The sequence continues at coordinate 1,164 of JAJPJU010000320.1, forward strand.
GGAAACTACGGTTTTGACGCGGCACGCGGAGTTTATGTCGATCTGATCGAGGCTGGGATTATCGATCCAACGAAAGTTGTGCGAGTTGCGCTGGAGAATGCGGTTTCGGTGGCAAGCGTCCTTTTATTGACCGAAGCCACGCTGACTGAAATTCCCGAAGACAAAGAAAGGCGCGACCGATCAATGGAACCGTCGATGGAGTAAAACTGTCATGAAAATTAACCCACATAGAAGAAACCGCGCCGGCCGGCGTCCGCTGAAAGCCAGAGCAAAGCGCATTCGCAAATCGCGGCCTCAAGTTACTTTCATAACCCGGCCCGTTCCCCCTGAGCTTTCCTGCGATGTCGGTGATGACGAAGCGTTAGCAGTTGAGGAGTCGCTGGACGAAAGAGAAAGAAGAGGCTGAGATGACAACAGATACGATGTCAAAACGGGTAGGCGAACATCCGTTTGTGAGCGGACTTACCCGCGAACAACTGACATTGCTGGCGGATTGCGCATTGCCGGTAGGTTTTAAAGCCGGTGAAATAATCTTTCGAGAGAACGAAAAGGCGGATCGCTTTTTTTTGATCACGAGCGGAAAAGTTGTGCTCGAATCCGGAGCTGGTTACGGCGAACCCGTCGTAGTCGACACGATTGGCGCAGGCGACGTGCTTGGCTGGTCATGGATGATGCCGCCGTATCAGTGGCATTTCACTGCGCGAGCCGTTGAGCCAACTGAGGCGATCTTCTTCGCCAGCCCAATCTTGCGTCGATACTGCGAGCGTGATCATTCGTTGGGCTTCGAGCTGCATAAACGTGTGAGTACCGTCATGATGAAGCGATTGCAGGCGGCCCGCAAAAAGATGTTGGCTATGCATGCGCACGGCGAAAAGCTGCAAACTGTCGTGCTTCAGTCACCATTCATGGACCAGGAACTCGACTCATCGGAGACAGAGAAATCGTGAAGATGCATTCCAAGGGAATCTAAAACAGCTTTGGTCGATACGACTCACATGCAAAAAACGATTGTTGGATGCCAAGTCAATTCGAACCGGAGTTGGAGTTAACAATTATGCAACGAATAAAAGGAAAAGTAGCGATCGTTACCGGAGCGGCGCTTGGTATTGGCCGCGCGACAGCGATTCTTCTGGCCAAGCACGGAGCCAAAGTAGCGATTACCGATCTGCATGATAAGGAAGGGAAGAATCTCGCAGAACGAATCAGCAACGAAGGTGATGAAGCATGTTACTGGCATCTGAATGTCGCGAGGGAGAAAGAAGTGCGGCAGGTCTTTAAAAAGATTCACGAACGATTTGGCAGCATCGACATTCTGGTGAACAACGCCGGTATCGCTGGCGCAAGCAAGCCGACGCACGAAATCACCGAGAAAGAATGGGACGAAGTCCAAGATGTGAATGTGAAAGGCGTTTTCCTTTGCACGAAGCATGCGATCCCTTTTCTGCGCGAAGCTGGTGGCGGCAGCATCGTCAATCTTTCTTCAATTTATGGATTGATTGGCGCGCAGGACGTTCCGCCTTATCACGCGTCCAAAGGAGCGGTCCGATTGATGACCAAAACTGACGCGCTCATTTACGCGAAAGACAAGATTCGCGTGAACTCAGTTCATCCTGGTTACATTTGGACGCCGATGGTCGAAGGCGTCGGAAAGCAATCGGGGCAAAGCATGGAAGCTTTTCGGAAACAAATTGCTGCGCTGCATCCGCTTGGTCACATCGGCGAACCCGACGACATCGCGTACGGCATTTTGTATCTGGCATCCGATGAATCGAAATTTGTGACCGGCAGCGAACTAGTGATTGATGGCGGCTATACCGCGCAGTAGGGCGCGGCGATGCAACTGACTTTCGTCGGGACGCGTGGGGAGATCGAAGCGCGCTCGCGGCGGCATCGGAGGAGCGAGATCTTGTGCGCATCGCCGAGACGGCTTGCTAATTCTCCGCCTCTCACAGTCCGCGTCGATCTCTTTTCTGGGCTACCCGGGCTGCTTGGAGCATCTGATCGTGCTCCGCTTCTTTGATTCCTTCTTCGACCAGCTGCGCACTCTCGCTCTTTCCTTCGCTATCCTCGTCTTCGCCTAACGACTCGGGCGTGTGGCGTCCAGTCGAGCCTGGTACAGGATCCCATCGTTCCGATTCTGGTATCGATTCCAGAACCGCCTCTACGGGATCCATTTCCGGTCCGCCGGTTAGTTCACGTTTGGCCTGCTCAAAGTCAGCCTGGGACGGTTGCGGAGGAACACGGCCTGCGATAGCGGCCAATTCACGGGCACGCGTCGCTACCATCTGTTGAGTCGCCGTGCCAATGCCGATCGCGTTCTCAGTTAAAATACCTTTGTTCAGAGGATTCTTGGTCATTGCTTTTGTTCCTTTCTTATTTCTCTACTCTGCGGGCGGTTTATTGGCTTGTCAGCATTTGCGAGAGTCTGTTCAGATCTTGCGCGGCACTTGGGGACGGGACCAATGCTTGGCCGGCGACTTTTGCGCAACAAAAGCGAATCAGTGGTTAGGCTTCCCGGAGCGAGCAGATCACTAACGATCTGCAGATGAAGTTTGCGGGGATGGCGCGCCTCCTTTGCTACTGCTGAAATTCTCCGTGCCGTTCACTGCCATTGATTGTCTCTCAG
>JAJPJU010000233.1 GCA_021324035.1 Spartobacteria bacterium
CATCATCGCAAATCACGATTACTTGCCGGGCATCGATGAAACCAAGTCGATCGATGTCGAAAATGTTGGGACCGTTCAAGCGGGCGACAGACTGTCGAAAGGAAAGTATGTTGAGACGTCGACCATCGCCGAACTGCTTCATCAACAAGGAGAGCGGACTGCGGTTGCCAGTGCAAAAACCGTCGGGGTCCTGTTCGACCGGCATAACGATTCTCGTTTCGGGGAAGATATTTTTGCGGGCGGATCGCTCTCACCGGATGAAGTAACCAATTCAATCCTAAAAGTGCTCGGGCCGTTCCCGCCAGCGGCGCAAGCAGCCGCGCGCGACGCATGGACCACCAAAACCTTGACTGATCCGCTTTGGAAGGACGGAATTCCGAAGTATTCGCTGCTTTGGTTGAGCGAACCGGACGATACCGAGCACAAAACTGCGCCCGGTGCGGCACCGGCATTGGCAGCAATTAAATCCAGCGATGAAAATCTCGGACGAGTTCTGGCAGCTCTGGACAAACACAATGCGAGATCTACTACGAACATCTTCGTCGTTTCGGATCACGGATTCTCAACGATCGCGCGCGAAATCGAGCTCCCGAAAATTTTGAAGGCTGCCGGATTTGAAGCGGTGACTGAGTTCGCGAGCGAACCAAGACCGGGACAAATCATGTTGGTTGGGAACGGCGGCACAGTTTTGTTTTACGTGATCGGCCACGACAAAGAAGTCACACGCCGACTTGTCGAGTTCTTGCAGCAAACGGATTTCGCAGGTGTGATTTTAACGCGCGAGCCAATGGAAGGAACGTTCGCGTTGGAAAAAGCGAAGGTCGACAGCGAGTCCGCACCGGATGTGGAAATGGCGTTTCGCTGGAACGAAAACAAAAATCAGTTTGGCGTACCGGGAATGATCGACGCCGATTGGCAACGTGCGGCTGGAAAGGGGACGCATGCAACGCTGAGCCGTTTCGACATGCACAACACGTTGATCGCCGCCGGGCCCGATTTTAGAACTGGCCTAACGAGTGAACTGCCGACCGGTAATGTCGATCTCGCGCCGACGATTCTGGCGATTCTCGGAATTAACCCGCCGCCTAAAATGGACGGCCGCATTATTTCCGAAGCAATGCGGACTGGGCCGGCTCCGAAATCTGGAACCCGGACCGTGGACGCGACCAGAAAGCTCCCGAATGGAACCTGGCGTCAACACCTGACGATCTCGCACGTCGGAGACACGACCTACCTTGACGAGGGCAACGGCGAATTTGAGCGGTAACGCCCGACTTTCCGCCCCTTATCAGGCGAGCGCCTCGTAATCTAAGGCAAAAACCGATCCCAAAAACAGCGAAACCCCGATTGATTTGGCGTCGATCTTGCTCGACCTAGCCGTCATGAAACAGCTACTTCGCTTAATAGGGGTGTCTTTTGCCGTTGCGACGCTAGGCGCAACAGCCTTTGCGGGCACGCAAATGTACAGTGGGAAAGAAATGAAGCAGGTCGCGCCGGTGGCTCCGACATGTGATTTCACATGGACAGGCTTTTACCTGGGCGGCAACGCCGGGTACGGGTGGGGACACGCGGATACCGATTTCAATCCGCTTCCCGATCCAACAACCTTCGCAAATCTTGCGCCGACGACGCTTCATCCCGATCCGGATGGGTTCATTGGTGGTGGCCAACTCGGTTACAATTATCAATGGAACTGGCTTGTCCTCGGTCTCGAAACTGACTTTCAAGGCTCGGATATCGAGGGGAACGACAGGGTAGACGGCTTCGCCGGCTTCACCGCGCCACCAACCAATACGGACACATTCCTCGAGGCCCATGAACGGGTTCAATGGCTGGGCACGGTGCGCGGACGGATCGGTTTCGCTCCGATCTGCCGGCTGCTGATCTACGGAACCGGCGGTCTGGCCTACGGCAACGTCGATTACTCTGCTCAAACGAATTTTGGCACCACGTTTTTCCATGGCGCCTCATATCCTGTTGATTTTACAGAAACCAAAACAGGTTGGACTGCGGGCGGCGGAATCGAATACGCCATTTCTAATCACTGGACCGTTCGGGCTGAGTATCTCCACTATGATCTTGGCAACGAAAGCCGGACCGGGCAGGAGTTTATTGCCGGTGTTCCGCAAGGACCTCCCTTCGCCGTCCGCTACAATTTCGACACTTCAGGCGAGATTGTTCGCGGCGGTTTGAACTATAAGTTCTAATCGTTAGGCAAATTTAACTGCGAAACCCTTCACTTTCGGGTGAAGGGTTTCTTTTTGTACGAATTTACGGTTGGTGCCCTCGAAAACGCCTTGACGTCCTCAGGTATTTCGGCGAAAAAGCCCGTCATGAAACAGCTAACCTGCCTAACATTCGCGGCTTGCGCTTCAATCGCGCTGGCCCTCACTGCGTTCGGAGGCCCTGAGCCTATGCCGAGCGGCAAAGATATGAAACAAGTCGCACCTGCGCCGGCGCCGGAATGCGATTTCACCTGGACCGGTTTCTACATCGGCGGCAACGTCGGATACGGTTGGGGGAATGCCGATACCGACTTCGAGCCGTTACCTGACGCGACGACGTTCGTTTTCTTGAATCCGACCACTCTGAATCCGGATCCGAGCGGGCTTATTGGCGGCGGTCAAATTGGTTTCAACTGGCAGTGGAATAAATGGTTGGTCCTCGGCATCGAGACCGACTTTCAAGGCACCGACATGGAAGGCAACGACAGGGTAAGCGGCTTCGACGGCTTCCTCGCGCCACCTACTAACTTGGACACATTCCTCGA
>JAJPJU010000342.1 GCA_021324035.1 Spartobacteria bacterium
CCGGGACCGGTGCTGGTGGCGGAGCTGCACGCCGATTTGTTGTTTGCTGCAACCGAATCGGCCAGGAAATTTCGCGAGCTCGATCGCTATCCATCGGTCATTCGCGACATCGCGATGATTGTGCCGGACGAAATTTCTCACGCGAAAATTTTGGAGGCGATTGAAAATCCAAAAGATCCTCTGCTCGAAAGCGTTGAGTTGTTCGATTTATTCACAGAAAAGGTCGGGGCGGCGAGAAAGTCGCTCGCATATCGATTGACATACCGAGACCGGAGTCGCACACTGACGAGTGAGGAAGTGAATGCAGCGCACGCGAAAATTCGCGAACGATTGCGAAACGACCTCGGCGCAGAATTGCGCGAATAGTTCTTTGAAAGAGTTGAGAGTTCCTAGTTGAGAGTTGAGAGCGGAACCAGTGTTTCCGAACAAACTCTCAACTCTCAATTAGCAACTCTCGACCAATTTACCCTGCGGTGTTCGCGATTAAGGCGAAGTCCCCGAACCGATAGTTGATGAACACAGGAGGCTTGGTTGTTGCGGAAAATGGCACGCCTTCATTGGAAGTCAGCTTCCGCACCGACGGTCATCCGCCCTTTAATAAAGGGAACGGGAGATTCACCTGAACGGCATCAGTGGGGTAAAATTTTCAGCGAAGCCTGGGTTCCATTCATGAATCCAGGCTTTCTTCTTTTCGGAAAACGCCGAACGCCGAACGTCCAACACCGAATGCTTTTAACTCGGAAGGATTTTAGTTGAGGGTTGGGCATTGAGCGTTGAACGTTGGGCGTTTTTGAGCCGATGAAAGCAATCCTCGCCTTTGAAGATGGTAAGCATTTCGAGGGCGAATCATTTGGCGCCACCGGAACGCGAGTTGGCGAAATCTGTTTCAACACCGCGATGACCGGTTACCAGGAAGTCCTGACCGATCCGTCCTATCGCGGACAGATCGTGACCATGACTTATCCGCTGATCGGCAATTACGGCATCAATGCGCTGGATCAGGAAAGCCAGGAACCGCATGTGCGCGGATTTGTGATCGAGGAATTGAGCGAAGCCCCGAGCAACTGGCGAAGCGAGATGTCGCTCGATGAATATTTAAAGAAATACGACATCCCGGGCGTGCAGGGAATCGACACCCGCGCGCTCACCCGACATCTGCGAACGCGTGGCGCAATGAAGGCATGCCTCACGACCGAAGAAATGACGGTTGATCAAGCCGTGCAACGCGCGGTCGAAGGTGAAGGCGTTATTGGAATGGATTACGTGAGGGAAGTTTCGACGCCCGAAATTTATCAATGGGATCCGGACGACAAATTAAGTCAGCCATGGTCAATCCAAAATGGCAACGGCGACAACAAACCGAAGTTGCCGCCGATTCGATTCCGGATCGTTGCTTACGATTACGGGATTAAACGAAATATTTTGCGATTACTCCGGCAGAAAGGATTTGGCGTCACAGTTGTCCCGGCATCCACCACGGCAGAGGAGGCGTTGGCCCAAAACCCGGATGGAATTTTCCTGTCGAACGGACCGGGGGATCCGTCAGCTCTTTCTTACGCGCACAAGACAGTCCGCGATTTGATGGGGAAGAAACCGGTCTTTGGGATTTGCCTGGGCCATCAAATCCTCGGCTTCGCATTTGGAGGATCGACCTTCAAACTGAAATTCGGACATCGAGGCGCGAACCAGCCGGTGAAGGATTTGAAGAGCGGCAAGGTCGCAATCACGGCGCAGAACCACGGCTTCGCGGTCGATCCGCAGTCGTTGCCGGAAAATGTCGAAGTCAGCCACATCAATTTGAACGACAACACCGTCGAGGGAATGCGGCACAAGGAACTTCCGATCTTCAGCGTTCAATATCATCCTGAGGCCGCGCCCGGCCCACATGACGCGACCTATTTCTTTTCGCAGTTTGCCGATTTGATTGAAGCCAAGAAAAGCCGAAAATAGTTCATGTTTAATTCAAAACAGTTCAAGACATTCAGGAACATCTTCGCGGTGGTCGTTATCGCATCGTTCGCGACGGCCCCGTTGGCGCTAGCGCACGATCCAGCCGAGCATGCCAAGACGGATGCGGCGGCTGAAAAATCCGTGACCGGCGAGATCGTCGACATGATGTGTTACGTCGATCACAATGCGATGGGCGACAGCCACGGACAATCTTGCGGAGCGAAATGCATCAAGAATGGCGGTCCGGTTGGCATTGTTGAAAACGGCAAGGCCTATCTTGTTGTCGGCGAACACAAGCCGATCAACGACGAACTCGCCGATTCCTGCGGCAAAACGATCACCCTCAAAGGCAAATTCGTTGAGCGCGGCGGAGTCGCGTTGCTCGAGAACGCCGAGATCGTTAAGAAATAACGATCACTTATAGTAGGGCCGCAGAGACGGACGCAGTTTGCCCACGCGAAGCGTGGCTTCCATATCCGAGTCGGCAACAGAATTTTCGGAAAGGCGGCGAATCTCGCGTCCTTCCAGCGCGCCGACCGGCAAGCCGTTGCAAAACAAAACGCGGTTCGTTGTGAATGCGGCAATCCGCGCGCCCGGGGTGAGGATTCCCTGCAAATTCAGGGGATCAGCGGCGCTGAGAGTAATCAGTTCATAACTGGCGCCCGTTTTTCGAATCGAGCGCAATAAGCCGATTGCTTCAGGCAACGCGAATTGCTCGCCGCTCACCCCGGCAATGAAGTAGCCCCCGCGAATTTCGCCGCGGGCCTCGAGTCGCCGATAAATCCGCCCGAGCTCGTACCAGGTGACCGCCAAACTTTCGCGTTCCAATAATTTCCGGAAAACAACGCCGTATCGTCGAAGCAAAACCCGGGCAAACTTTTCCACGGCCGCATCTCGCGGGGCAGTCTGAGCGCCGTTGGATTCTTCGGACACTTGTTTTCGAATCAAAGACCAGCGCCCCGCGAACTCGATGCTGGCCAGACCCGTCTTACGACGGCGTTTCCCTTGGTTTCGACCAAGGGTGGGCCTTTTGTTCGACGGAACGAGCAAGGCTCGTAAACCGTCAAAACTGTCGCAGGTCACAAAACCGAGCGCGGCAAGTTCAGAAAGCGCCTCTTCCACTTGCGACGGAAGCAAATCAGTTTGTCGAACTACTTC
>JAJPJU010000039.1 GCA_021324035.1 Spartobacteria bacterium
ACACCAATAGCCAGCCCTACACCTACACCAACCGCTACTTTCACACCTACTCCGACTCCTACACCCACGGCTACGGCTACTTTTACACCAACTCCTACGCCAACTCCAACACCCACGCCCACGCCCACGCCAACACCCACGCCCACGCCCACGCCCACGCCCACGCCAACACCGACTCCGACTCCTACCCCTACACCCACTACGACTCCGGCACTTAGCTCAGCGGTGTCACGTCTGGCTCACGGGAGTAGCGGCACGTTTGACCTTAATCTTCCGCTAAGTGGTAATCCTGCTGTCGAATGTCGCCGCGGCGTTCCAACCGGGAATTACTCAGTGGTCCTTACTTTCACAAACAACATCTCGAACTGTGGAACTACTCCGACGACAGGTGGCAGCGTTGTTGCCGGGCCGAACGCAAATCAATGCACCGTGAATGTGAGCGGAATCACGACTCCGCAAACTCTCAACGTCCAGCTCAATAACGTAGTTGATACGTTTGGCGGCACTGGCAGCGTCTCCGTCGCGATGGGTGTTTTGGTGGGCGACACAAACGCGGACCGATTCGTCGATTCGATCGACACAGCGCAAACCAAATCGCAGGCTGGCCATACGCTGACTCAGTCAAACTTCCGGGAAGACGTCAATGTCGACGGATTCATCGACGCGATCGACGTTGCGCTGGTGAAATCGAAATCTGGCTCGGTTCTAAACGGTGCACTGCCCAGCCGGATCTCCGTTCCGCCGGCATCGGCTTCGAAAACGACCAAGCCGTCGGGTAATTAGTTAAAGCTTTAACGCGGCGCCATGTTGGGGTCGATCTCGGCCGCGCTCTTTAAATCCGCCTCCGCCCCGGCAGTATCGCCTTTGGCCTTTTTGGCCTCGCTCCGATTTTTATAAATCACCGCGATCTTCGGATTGATTTCGATCGCTTTGCTGAAATCCGCAATCGCGCCATTCAAATCACCCCTGGCTTTCTTCAGGTTACCGCGGTTGTTGTAGGTGTTTGCGTTCTTTGGATTAATTTCGATCGCTTTGTTGTAATCGGCGATCGCGCCGTCTTTGTCGCCTTTTGAATTCTTTGCCAGCGCGCGATTGAAGTAGGCGAACTCGGCATTCTTCGAGTCGAGCTCAATCGATTTTGTGTAATCGGCAATCGCACCATCGTTATCTCCTTTGCCGCGCCTGGCGATTCCACGCTCATTGTAGAATTCGTGATCGCTTGGTTTGAGCTCAATCGCTCGGTTGAAGTCATCCAGCGCGCCGTCGAAGTCACGTTTGTCACGTTTCGCGAGGGCGCGGTTGTAATAGGCTGTGGCGGATTTTGGGTCGAGCTCAATGGCGCGTCCGAGATCGGCGATCGCGCCGTTCACATCTCCATTGTGTGAGCGAGCATCGGCGCGAGTTATGTAACCGTCGGTGTCTTTCGGACTGAGCCCAATCTTCGGCTCGATCAAGGGCGCGTCTTTGGGCGACTCCAGATCTTCCCACGCGCGCTCCGACAATTCGAATTCGCCGCCGTTAACCGGAACGAGATAACCGAAGCTGAATTGCGCACGGTTTGCCGCGGGTGCCGCGACGACTTTGTCGCCTTCCAATTTCATCGACGCATCAAAGCCGTGAAGCAAAACGCTTTCGTTTTTGTCGTAAAGCGGTTTCGCGAACCGCAATTTTGTCGGCGATCCCTTCGGATTGGCGGAGCGTGCTTCAAAGAGCCACTGTTCTCGGCCATCCTCCTGCGCTTTGTTTACCAGCTTGATTCCGCTGGGTGCGGGATTGAATGCCGCGTCAATCAGCCTGACCCAACCGTCCAGTCTTCGCGAAATTTCCCTGCCAGCCGGCTGACCGGATTCGCCCCAGTCGTTCGATTTCAACCACGGCTTTCCATGTTTGCGAGCAAAGGTTCCCTGGTCGCACCGAATCCGTTCGGGCCCGTCGTCGGGATAGCGATCGTACGCGAACGACGCCGGCAAGGTCACGATTGCGACCAAATGCACGCCGGCGTAAAACTCGCGGCTGTAGGCGAGATTGTCCGCCACAAGCGCGGCATCGTCCTGGGCCCGCGAAATCGGCGCGGCGAAATTCAGAAAGACGACAGCAAAGACGGCGACAAAGTTATTCGAATTCATAAGGATTTTCGTCGAAAACCCGGCCGACGTTGCCCGTTTGTCGATCTAAATCCGGTACTTGGCGAATGAAAGCGAAATCTTTGTGCAGCTAGTGGCAGTGAAATCAAACGAGAACCCAAAGCTTATTAGGTTGGTGAATTGTGCCTTTAAAGACTCAACATTTGGATCTACTTCTCGTAGTGTGAAAAGAACGGATGGGGGATATATGAGCGCGAGGCCGGCGATAAAGAATCCGTCGTCATGCTTCGGAAATTCAATTCGCCTAACCAATCGATGCAGCGAACGGTTTTCATGACAGATTAAAGCGCACCGGAAATCGAGCTCTCCAAGCGATGGAAATTGGTTCACTTCCCATTACGATTCGAAATGTAGAACCGTCCGACATTTCGATCTTCTTCGAGCAACAACTCGACCCCGAGGCAAATCGAATGGCTGCATTCGTAAGAAAAGATCGACAGCAACGAGCTGTCTTTGACGCACATTGGAATAAAATTCTAAATTCGTCACAAAATATAACGAAAACGATTGTTGCAGGGGAACAAGTCGCTGGCCACATAGCGTGCTTTCCGGATGGAACAAACATGGAAGTTACCTATTGGCTTGGAAGGGAGTTCTGGGGAAAGGGATTGGCGACTAAAGCGCTGAACAGGATGCTCGACCTTGTTGTCGATCGGCCGATTTTTGCGAGAACAGCAATAGACAACATTGGATCGATAAGAGTGCTGCAAAAATGCGGTTTTAAAATCGTCGGGAAAGACAAGGGTTTCGCGGAGGGCAGGGGCAAAGAAATAGAAGAATACATTCTTCGCCTGGATCTTTTGAAACTGGAAAATGCCAAATAACAGCTCTCGCGTGACGATTCACATGGCGGCGAGCCTGGACGGCTTTATCGCTCGTAAAGACGGGGGCGTCGACTGGATGGAAGTCTCAGATGAATTTGCAGGCGGCGAAACCCTTTCCCCAAAATCCGTCGAGAAGTTTCTCAAGACGATCGACTGTTATGTCATGGGATCGCGGACTTATGAGACCGCGTTAGATTTTGAGACCAAGGGATTCGGGTGGGCGTATGGCGACAAACCTGTCTTTGTTCTCACGCATCGCGATCTGCGGCGAACCCGGGAGACTGTTCAGTTCTACTCAGGCGACCTTGCGCAGTTGGTGAATGGCCGGCTGCGGGCGGCGTTCCGAAGCATCTGGTTTGTTGGCGGTGGCAAAGTTTCCGGCGACTGTCTCCGACTCGGACTTGCCGACGAAGTCCGCTATTCGATTCTGCCGGTTTTAATTGGTGATGGAATACAGTTCTTCGAGAAGCTTGATCGGGATATTGCTCTTCATCTGACGGAGGTCAAAGCTTACAAAACCGGCACGGTGGCGCTGTGTTATCAGGTGCGCAAAAGTAAGAAGTGATTCTTTCCCTTCGAAACGGCTGTTGGCGTTTTCATGATCATTGTTTTGTCCCGTCCGGTGGTGAAGGAAGTCTTTCGGAATCGGGACAAAAGCCCAACCTGATCGGCAAATCGCCGGCCTAACGAAAGCTAGGGCTTTGTCGGAGACGAGTTGGGAAACGCTTTCCAGCGATGTTCTAACGAGCCGTCGTCCGAGGTTCCCGCGATAACAGTGCTCCCTCCGGTTCGTGGCGCAGGCGCGGCGTTTTGAGCTTGTTCGGCGGGTGGCTGGGCGCGCCGCACTTTTGGCGGTGGAGCACTGCTGGCTTGAAACGATGGGATAAAATCAACCGGGGAATATCCCATATAGAAGGCGGCGGCCAGAGCGATCACAAACAGGGCGAGCACTTTTTTCATCACGGCTGGCGTTAAAAAAGCACCAATCGCGCCAGAAGATGTTGAGACATTTAAGGAGTTGAAAAGCTACTTCGCGGCTTTGCCGGCCATTTAGCTCAACGCACTCACCAGGAATTTACTTCGCTAAGAGCAGAGCGATCAGCCTTCCTTTCATTAGGACTGGCAGGCAAAACGGCGGACAGTGAGATAGGGGTTGCGTTTTTTAGCCCAACATCGGCAAAATGGATGGAAGCCGTGTTTTTCCCAAACTGTTGCAGGACGGGTGTGTCTTTTTTTCTGGAAGCGTGGGCGCTCGCGCCCACGCATTACCATGAGTTCAGCTGAATTGCCGGCCCCGTTAGCTGACAGCGGATCCGCCAGCCATTTGCCGGTGAGATCGCGGAAAGGAATTTGGTCCGACGTCATCGCAATCATTCTGCTCCTGGCTGTGATCGCGACGAGTTGGTGTTACGCCAATTCGATGTGGACCCGAAGCGATTGGCAGCTGCCGACTACTTATGCAGGTCCTTATGCCGGAAGAGACCAATCCGACATTCTTGTTTATGCGGCTTTTGTGCGAGCAGCGAGGGACGGCCATTTCGCGCCGTTTACTTCGAAATTTGTTCCGGAGCTGGGCGCGCCGTATGAGGCAGATTGGAACGACTGGCCTTATCTGGAGTATGTCCCGCTTTATCTGATCGGCGTGTTGGCTCGCGGCGTCGGAATTTTTACCGCGCTCAACCTGACCCTTCTCACCTGGCATTTGCTTTCCGGTCTTTCTTTTTATTGCGTCGCGCGATACCGGAAGGTCGGCATTCTTTGGTCGTTTGCCGGCGCGCTCGCCTTTGGATTGGCCTCGTTCATCTTTTCCCAATCACCGGACCATCCAATGGTGGCCTTGTGCTGGCACGTGCCGCTGTTTCTTGTGGTATGGAGTTGGTTGACCGACGAATCGGGAATTCCGTTCAACTCGAAGCGTTTCTGGTTTGCCGTCGCGCTCAGTTTTTTAACCGGCCTACTGAATCCATATTATTCGGTCACTTTTTGTCAGATCGTTTTGTTCACGGCTGCGGCGATGTGGATTCGCACCGGCA
>JAJPJU010000232.1 GCA_021324035.1 Spartobacteria bacterium
CGCCAGATGCGCGCCGCGACGATCGTCAACCACGGCATGAATCTCGTCGAGAATGACCGTGCGGACGGTCTTCAACATTTTGCGGCCGGATTCCGATGTCAGCAGGAGATAAAGCGATTCCGGCGTCGTCACCAATATGTGCGGCGGTGTTTTAATCAGCGCCTGACGTTGCGCTGCGGTTGTGTCGCCGGTGCGAACTTCAGCCCGAACATCAACGTCGTGTCCTTCGGCCTTCAACAATTCGCGAACTCCAGCAAGCGGCTCCTGCAAATTTTTTCGAATGTCGTTGCTCAGCGCCTTGAGAGGCGAAACGTAAACGACCTGAGTTTCATCCGGCAGTCCTTCAGCAGCGCCGCGCCGGAATAACTGGTCGAGCGACGCCAGGAATGCGGCCAGAGTTTTGCCCGAACCGGTCGGAGCAGAAATTAACACATGCCGGCCAGATTGAATTTCCGGCCAGCCGCGAATTTGAGGTTCGGTTGGCGATCCAAAGGTTCGCTCAAACCAGCGTGCGACCGCGGGATGAAATCGAAAGCGTTCCATGAGGAAAACGTGGGCTGTTAATTTACGTGGGAGCCTGCGAAAGCAAAGTCGCCATGGCGGCTGACCTTACTCGCGATGGCGGCTGGGTCAGCCGCCGCTACCTGTTCATGCGCAGCGCGATCACTTCGCGCAGCATTCGCAAACTATCGTGAACCACGCGGACCTTGCTGCCTTCCGCATGATTCCATCGAACAGGAATCTCGCGAAGTCGTAGGCCGGCGCGATGCGCGAGAAGGAGCAATTCAACATCGAAGGCAAAGCCGACGGTGTGCGCTTTCTCAAGAATCGGACGGCAAACGTCGAGTCGAAATGCTTTGAACCCACATTGCGTGTCCCAAAACGGCATGCCGGTTGCCAGCCGTACGATCAAATTAAACACGCGCCCGGCCTGCTCCCGCCGCCATGGTTGATGCACTCCAATTAATTTGCGGTCGAGCGCTCGCGAACCAAAAGCAATATCAACGTCTCCCTTCGCAATCGGCTCAATCAGTTTCGGAATTTCGCTCAACGGCGTCGACAGATCCGCATCGAAGAACAATCCGACCGGTTTCGTAGCGGCGAGCAATCCGCTTCGGACTGCCGCGCCTTTGCCGCGATTCGGAAAATTTTCGATCAAACGCGTTTCAACTTTCGCGCCGGCAAAAGCATCGCGAACGACCGCCGCCGTTGGGTCAGTCGATCCATCGTTCACGACGATCAATTCGGCGCCAGGGCTCTCAATCGACAAAAAATCGAGCGTCGAATGAACTGTTTCGCCGATGCGGGCGGCTTCGTTATAGCACGGAATGACGACGGTAAACGGCGTAAGCATGCTGATTAGATCGCGAATAGTTGTAGAGGCGCCCGTGCCGAGCGCCCAGCAATTCTTTACCGAAAAATTTCGGTAACGAACTTGCCATTCGCGTCTACGTATCCGCGATACATGCCGGAAGTGTTGAACGGCAACGAGATATCCCCGGCTTTGTCGATCGCAATCACCCCGCCCGTGCCGCCAAGTTTGCCAATTTTGTTGATCACAGCGATCGACGCTTCCTGAAGCGTTTTCCGCCTGTATTCCATCAGGGCGGATACATCGTGGGCGGCAGTGGCCATGATGAAGAATTCGCCGTCGCCTGTGCCGGAGACGGCGCAAGTTGCGTTGTTAGCGTAAGTGCCGGCGCCGATCACCGGGCTATCGCCGATGCGCCCGGCGAGTTTATTCGATTTGCCACCGGTCGAAGTGGCCGCCGCCAAATTCCCGTTTCGATCCAGCGCGACCGCCCCAACGGTATCATTAGTAACAATAAATTTCTTATCGCCCACTCCGCCCTTTTCTTTCGCTTTGTCCCTTTGCAACTCATCCCAGCGTTCCTGAGTAAAAAAATATTTCGCGTCGACCAATTCGATGCCGTGCTCCTTGGCAAATGCCTCGGCGCCGGGGCCTGCCATCATCACGTGCGGGGATTTCTCCATCACGGCGCGGGCGAGCGTGATCGGATTTTTGACGTGCTCCAGATTCGCGACGGTTCCTGCGCGCAACGTTTTGCCGTCCATAATCGCAGCGTCCATTTCATTGACGCCGGCGGCATTGAAAACGGCGCCTTTTCCGGCGTTGAACAGCGGATTGTCCTCAAAAATCCGCACCGCAGCTTCAGTTGCGTCCAGCGCGGATCCGCCGTGTTGCAAAACTTCCCAACCCGCGCGGAGCGCGTTTTCAATTCCAGCGCGGTATTCGCGCTCGTGTTCCGCGCTCATTTTGCTGCGCTCCATCGTTCCAGCGCCGCCGTGAACGACCAATCCAATCTTCGCTTCTTTGGCTGAACTCATTAGGCCGAATTGTTGTCCGCCAGCTAATGCCGCAAACGCGAACACTCCACAAGTCACAACGATTCGCATCCACATAGGTTTTACGCCAGAACAAGTAGTCCGCGGCTGCCTCCAATGCCAGCGGGAAGAAAACGCTTTGTCCGGTTTGCGACCTGAGGCAGTTTCCTTGCTACATGGCCGACCAAAAAAAGGAAACCACCGAAGAAGGATTGATCGCCGCCCCGGTGATCGCACTGCAGGAAATCGGAAGCGCCGGCCAGAACTTTCTGGCCGAGGTCGGCAGCATGTTCTGGTTCATCATCAACACCTTCAACGAAACGCTCGAGCGTTTGCGCGAAGGACGGGTGCCATTCACCGCCAGCAGCTTCTTCCGGTATGCCGAACGCGCCGGAGTCGATTCGGTTCCGCTGGTCGGGCTGGTTTCGTTTTTCCTCGGACTCACCATGGCCTTGCTGACTGGGTATCAGCTCCAACGGTTCGGGACCGAAAGGCTGGTGCCGGGTTTAGTCTCAATCGGTTTTACCCGCGAGCTTGGACCGCTCATTACTGGAATCATGTTGGCGGCGCGAATTGGCGCCGCGTTCACCGCCGAACTCGGAACCATGACCGTTTCCGAGGAAGTCGAGGCCATCGAAGCGATGGGCATCGGTCCGCTGCGGTTCCTCGTCGCTCCGCGAATGCTTGCCCTGTTTTTCTTGATGCCCTGTCTATCGACGATCTCGAACATTTCGGCCATTGTGGCTACAAGCCTGATCTCGAAGGCTTACTTCGGCATCGCCTTTCCATATTTCGTCGATCTGGTTCGCGACTCGTTGCTTATTCGCGATCTGATCACCGGAGTGCTGAAAAGCTTCCTGTTCGGATTGCTAATCGCGGCGATCGCCTGCTATCGCGGACTTAATGTAAAAGGCGGTGCCGCCGGCGTCGGCACGGCGACGACCTCGAGCGTCGTGACGGCCATCACCGTCGTGATTGGCGTCGATACGCTCTACAACGTCGTTTACACGAACTTTTTCCCGACATGAGCTCCGAGAATTCCCATATGGTCGCGCTCCGCGACGTGGTCATGGAATTCGAGGACAAAAAGGTCCTCGATGATTTGTCGCTCACGGTTGAGCCACAGGAACGCCTCGTCGTCATGGGACAAAGCGGCAGCGGCAAGAGCACGATCCTGCGTTTGATCCTCGGGATCCTTCACCCGAGCGCCGGAGAAGTTTTCTTTAAGCAATTCGAGGTCACGCGATTGAGACGTCGAAAATTGCAGCAGGTCCGCCGCCAGATCGGAATGGTCTATCAATATTCGGCGTTGCTTAGTTCGCGAAACGTTCGCGACAATGTCGCGTTGCCGTTGGAAGAACTGAGCGAGAAATCGCGCAAAGAAATCGACACGATCGTCGACGAAAAACTCGATCTGGTCGGAATGAAGGACGCCAGAGACTTGATGCCATCGGAATTGAGCGGCGGAATGCGCAAACGGGTCAGCCTTGCCCGGGCGTTGACCATGGAGCCCGAGCTCGTGCTGTTCGACGAACCAACCGCGGGGCTCGATCCGGTGATCGCTTCGGTGATCGACGAATTAATTATTAGCCTCACCGAAAATGCGAAAGTCACGTCGATCGTGGTGACCCATGAAATGGCCAGTGCCTTTCGCGTCGGCACACGAATGGCTATGTTGTATCAGGGCAAGATCATTGAAGACGCTGATCCCGAAACATTTAAGAATTCTCAAAACCCGGTGGTCGCTCAGTTCTTGAGCGGAAGCACGGAAGGTCCGATTCTGGAAGGAAGCCAAGATGCAATTGAAAAAAAATGAGATCATGACCGGCCTCCTGGTGGTGGGGACCGTGGCCGTGCTGGTCTTCGTCCTGGTCTTGCTCGGCGCGCCGGGTTTGTTCCGGCCATTGGTGACTTATAAGATCTACGTCGACAACGCCGCAGGAATTAAGCAGGGAGCGACCGTGATGCTGGCGGGGCGCAAAATTGGCCAGGTCCAAAAGCTTTTCTCACCGGTTTCGAAAGAAGAAGAGCGTCGCGCCGAAGAAGCGGCGGCGGCCTTTCGTGCACCCGAACCAAACTCGACTCCCGAAGATACAAACAAGCCCAAATACGAAGCGCGCATCGATATCCAGGTTGACCGGAATGCGATTGTGTATCGCGATGCCAAAACGCGGTTGATGCAGCTCGGTTTGCTTGGCGAAATGGCAATCGACATCACCCAGGGCACTGACGCGTCCGGACGCGCCCGTGACGGCGAGATTTTTGCCGGCGAACGGACGCCGGACTTCAGCGAAGCCGCCGCGAAAATGTTGGAAGTGATCAAACCGGTTGCGGCCGAGGCCACCACCACGATGAAGGGTTTGCAGGAGACAGCCGATAACATCAACCATCTTACCGACGAAAACTCAGAGCTCAGTCAGGCTCTCGCTCAGGTGAAAACGTTCGGTGAGCACATGGCCGATCTCACCGCTCCGGACAGCGCCCTGTCCCATTCTCTTAATAATATTGAAAAGATCAGCACCAGCCTGACCGAAAACAATAATATCAAGCTGACGCTCGAAAATCTGCGCAGCTCCTCGGAAAAATTAAAAGACACAATGCACGATCTCGAGCCGGTCGGGAAAAACCTCGCGGAATTCAGCGACACCATCAAAAGCCAGCCGTGGCGATTGGTTTATCCGACGACCAAGAAATATCCGGAGAAAGCCCCGACTCCAAGCGAAGCAACCATCACCGTTCGAAAGAGCGCGAAACCAAAAGCAACGGCAACGCCCAAGACTGCAAGCAGCGGCGGCGGACGTTGAATTGAAGGCCGTCTGGGCCCGACGGCATGGC
>JAJPJU010000243.1 GCA_021324035.1 Spartobacteria bacterium
CCAATTAATTTAATTGGTTCGACTCCATGTCCGCGCATCGCTTTCGCAAGTAATTCAACCGAAGGCGGCCATAAAGTTTCAGTGGCCTCGGCCGGTCGCCCTTTCAATGCTTGTTTCAGCAGACACTTTGGACACAAATCGGGCACAATCAGCGCGCCTTCAAAAACAAACCCGCATTGCGGACACTTTTTTGGGTTCACGTTTACTTCCATATATAGCGCCATTCGCCCATTGGTTAGGCCGCCGGTGCGGGTGCAAGATAAGAGGCTACGGTTTGGCGGCTGAGACCCAGCTTCGGTGCGGCCTTCAAAGCCGAGCCAACCCTTTCGACAACAGCGCGGGTGTATGCGCGATTAACTGAATCAGCTGTTTTAATGACGCCTGCCGTCAGCTGCGTGAACGGGTTCTTTTCTGCTTTCAGCCTGGCGTTCCAACGGTGCAACAGCACACTCAGCGATAGCCGTGCAAATGGCTTTTTTAGAAAGCAGTCCGCACCGGCCAACAGCGAGTCGTCACGAGCATCGTAAAGCTCTGATTCACTCATCGCTATGACCGGCAAAAGCGGATTGACCTCGTAGCAGGTTCGAAGAATCTCCAAGCCGGTCGACGGCTCTCCGGGGCTAAAGTGGTGATTCTGAAGATCCCAATCCAGGAGGACCAATGAAACCCTGCCTTCCCTTATCATGGCACACGCTGTCGAAGTTAAATTAGCTTCGATGACCTGGAAGCCGTCGCCGCGTAAGTATTCGGCCAGCTGTTTGCGATAAGCATCGTGATCGTCGACAAGAAGGACGGTGAACTTAAATGAGGTGTCGGTTTTCGTTTTGATCTTCATCTCCAGGTTAATTTTTTTAACGATGTAGCGAGTTGTGTGCCAAGAAATACAACATGTGTGCCAAGTGCTGTAGGCGCAGTTAGCGCTCCCCGAGAGCTAATGGTTGGGAAACAGACAAACGGCCAGCCGGGTTCCATTTGCCATCCGGCAGTAGAATAACCCCGCAGCCGGTGAGTGTTATTGCGACTCGACCCAGATTTCGATTTGCTTCGCGGCGATCCGCGCTTTCAGAAGTTGTGCGAGGAAAAGCAACCGTAGTCGGAGCAGCCCACGAAGGAGGCCGACGGGTTTTGCCCGCTGATGCTGGAAATAGGTCTAAACTCTGCCCTTCTCAGTCGCGGGATTCCCGCGTGGCGCGTGCAGGTAGTATGCAAGGCGACTGCAATTGAGGCGCTTTAGCCCGATTTTTTGGAAGTTTGGAAGTCCAAAATCAGACAATTAGGTCGCGCACTTACAGCTATGGATTCTCAGAGTATTTGAGTCGCTGCGGCACGTCCAAATCAGCGATTCTTCGTTGCTTCTTGTTTTTATGCACTAAGTGCCTGCTTCGATGAGTTGGAGCGAGCGAAGGAAAAGCGAATTGCCGTTGCTCAATGATTCCGGCGGCGATCTGTTCCGCAATTTGCTCCCGATAGGCAGGTGTCAGTGCCAATTGAGCTTCCGTCGGATTGGTAAGAAATCCGCATTCGACCAGAACCGCCGGCGCCCGGCACTTGCGAAGCACGGAAAATTCGGCCGATCGGGTCCCACGGTTCTCGGTGCTGACGCGATGAATAATCTCCTGTTGAATGCGCGCGGCGAGCACTGCACCGCGATTGCTTTCGGAGTAGGTCTCAATACCGCGCGCGCTACGTCGAGGCGAGGCATTATAGTGGATGCTGACGAAGATTGCGTCGTGTTCCGCGTCGGCGATCGCGCTTCGCACTGGCAGTGGAACAAAAATATCCGTGGAGCGCGTCATTACCGTGCGCAAGCCCGCTCGTTGCAAAAGCGCTTGCAGACGCAATGCCGTATCGAGTGTAACCATTTTTTCCGGCACTGTTTGCCCGCGAATCCCTCCTGGATCAGAGCCGCCGTGTCCTGGATCGATGACAACCATCGAAAATGAATCCTCGGCTCGTACTTGTGCCGCTGTTACCGCAAAGGCGAAGGCCACCGCCGCAACCAAAATTTGTCGGTAGAGGATGAACAGTCCGTGCCCTCTAGAATCCAATCCCAAGGAGCATTCCTTCCGTTCTGACGAGCGCATCCGCAAATAGCTATCGATGCCCGTGACGAGCGTAATGGCTGTGGGAAGACCGGTAACCGTGGCCGACGTAACCATAGTTATGTCCGTGACGACCGTAATAGGCTCGAGAATATGGATAGCCGTAACCGTGGCCGCCGTAGTAGCTGAGACCATAGTAACCGGTGCCGTAATAGCCGTAACCGTAGGGATAAGAATCGTAATATCCATACGGGTAGCCCCAGCCCCAGAACGGGAAGCCACCAAAGCCGCCGATGAAGGTGACATCATTGTGGTGATGCCAATTGCCACCCCAATTGCCGCCATTCCAATGCCGGCCGTTACCCCAATGCTGGCTGTTACCCCAATGTTGGCTGTTACCCCAATGTTGGCTGTTACCATGGCCGACACTCGAATGGCCGCGTGGCCCAGCCGTGACTACCGACGCAGCCAACGTCACCGCAACAAAGCAACTGAAGAAAAGGATCGGTTTTGCTTTCATAGATGTTCCAATTTCACCTCCAAAAGCCGCCCATCCCAATTGGACCAAGGTCCCATCATCAGGGTAGATAGGCGCCGCTCCAACTCGTTTTCGTAGCTAACGCGGTCGCGCGCGAGAGTGCGTAGAATATTTGCCGCAACTTCGCCAGGCAGTTGCGAAACGACTCAAATATTAAGTGAATCTACACAGTGACGTGTCCATGTGACGTGTGACGTGAAAGAATCAAAAGGCGAAGCCGTGTCCCCCGTCACTTGTCACTGGAATTTCCGCAGCGCGGAAATCCCTCAGGCCAGCGCTTCCAGCCGGCTGATTAAATCTTTCTTGCTCGTCATGCCGGTGACCTGGTCGCGGAGTTGACCGTTCTTGAAAAACAAAAGCGAGGGAATCGCCCGGATATTGTATTTGAAAGAAAGACTTTGGTTTTGATCGACGTTGACCTTGGCGACCTTAACCGTGTCGGCTTTTTCTTTGGCGATCTCGTCCAGCAACGGCGCGATCAGCTTGCATGGTCCGCACCATTCTGCCCAAAAATCCACCAGCACTGGTTTCTCGCTGTTGATTTCGCGGTCGAAATTTGATTCGTCGAGATTGATCGTCGCTGAGTTGTCCGTAGTAGCCATCAGGAAAGATAATTCCAAATCTGCAAAATTAAAATGGCGGCTGAGGTGGCGAGGAGCCCCCAGCAAAGTGGCATTGGCAAATCGTTGATTCGCATTTGCGGCGCCGGTTCGGACACCGGGCGGAGCGCCGGCTGCGGCGTTGCTACGACATTAACCTTGGTGACGGGGCCTTCCGCGCGCGGCAGATCAATCAGTGGCTGCGTCTTTTTCATTTCCACTGGCGGTTTTACGGGTGGATCAGGCAACACCGTGATGCGCGCCGTCTCCTTCTTCGGAGAATGCGTGGTCATGGGCGCCGGCATCGCAGCGGCAGCGGCGCGGACGGGTGAGGGCGAATCCGGCGCGGGTGGAGGGTCCGGCGGTGGCCGGGTTGGCAGCTGTATGCGGACTGTCTGTCGGCCGGGAACTGACGAAGCTGCAGGTTTAGCCGAGGGCGAAACCATGATCCGCACCGTTTCTTTCTTGGGTTCGTGTGACTCGGCCATGCGCGGTCGGACGTTCAACTAAGACGTTGCCCGACAAAGACTATTTTGTCACTTCCGAAGTTGACTTGGCAAAAATTTCTTCGCTGTGCTTACGCCAGCAAATCGTAGCCGCGTGCACCGGTAATCCGTTTTGTCACGAATTCTCCGACGGCCTCCGGCTTCGACAAAATCACGCGCGCGTCCACGTCGGGCGCATCTGCCTCGGTCCGCGCCAGTAATGGCTGATCGATCAACAACTTTAGTTTTCGGCCCACAATTTTTGCCGCATTAGCGTGGGCGATTTTCTGCTGGAGAGACATCGCCGCCCGGTAACGCGCGTTTTTAATCTTCGCCGGAATTTGCCCGGGCATTTTAGCGGCGCGCGACCCGTCCTCGCGGGAATATTTGAAAATTCCCAGTCTCTCGAACCGGACGCGCTCGATGAATTCGACAAGAGATTCAAATTCTTCGTCGGTCTCGCCGGGAAATCCGACGATGAAAGTTGTGCGGATGGCGAGTCCCGGAATCCCGGCCCGCAATTTCTCGATCAAGCGTTCGATATGTTCGCGCGAAGTTTCTCGCCGCATCCGTTGGAGCATCGATTCGTGGATATGCTGAAGCGGGATATCGATGTAGCGCGCGACTTTGTCGCAGGCCGCAATCGTTTCGATTAACTCATCACTCCAATGCGCCGGGTGGGTGTAGAGAAGCCGGACCCAAAAGTCGCCGTCGAATTTCTGGATTTCGCGAAGCAAGCGAGAAAGCGATGGGCCGCGGCTGGAGTCGACCGGCTGGCGCGGACCCGCTTTCTCCGTCCACAAATCCATTCCGTAATAGGTCGTGTCCTGACTGATTAAATTGAATTCGCGAACTCCCTCCGCGACTAGACCGCGGATCTCCGCCAGAACGGATTCCATCGGCCGGCTGCGATGTTTTCCGCGCATCTGCGGGATCACGCAGAAGGTGCAGGGATGATTGCAGCCCTCCGCGATCTTTACATAAACCGAATGGGCCGGGGTCAATCGAAACCGGGGCGTGTCGTAATCCGGGATGTAGGTCGGCCGCGCGCTGGCAAAGGCAAGCTCGAGATCAGAAACGCCGAACGTTGAACGTCCAACATCGAACATCGAACTGGCCGAATTCGGCGTTGGGCGTTTGGGATTGGGCGTTGGGCGTTTGCTGAGTACGTTCTCCACAATCTCACCGAGTTGGGAAACCTGATCGAGTCCGATGAACGCATCGACTTCCGGCATTTCCTCGCGCAACTCACGCGCGAACCGTTGTGACATGCAGCCGCTCACGATCAATTTTTGTCCAGGACGCTTGCTCAGTCCGCGCGCCTGATGAGCATTGAGAATCGCCTCGATCGATTCCTCCTTTGCCGAATCGATGAACGCGCACGTGTTTATCACCAGCACGTCGGCGTCATCGGCGGAGGAAGTGATTTCCATTCCCCGTTGCAGAACACTGCCGAGCATAATTTCGGCATCCACCAAATTCTTGGCGCATCCGAGGCTGACCATGCCGACCTTTGTGCTCATGGAGGAACGCGGGCGCCGGCCGCTTACTCGACGGTGACGTC
This sequence comes from Spartobacteria bacterium, assembly GCA_021324035.1. GTDB lineage: Bacteria > Verrucomicrobiota > Verrucomicrobiia > Chthoniobacterales > UBA10450 > AV40. The sequence goes on from JAJPJU010000243.1 coordinate 5,229, forward strand.
TGTGTCGTCCCCGCTCACCGGTTTTCCATTCTTCGTGATTCGAACGGCGTCCCGATCCAAAACGCGAACGGCAATCTTTTGGCCGCGAAATTCAACTGGCCCGTCGGACGGTGAAATCCAACGTTCGAAAGCATTTGATCCATTATCGACCACCACTTTGATGTAGGTTTTCTTCAGCGGCTTGATTGCAACCTGATTAGTACCTTTCTCTTCAGGCGGTTTTTGGGCGGCTTCGGCTTCCGCTAACTCCTCCGGTTTGACAGGCTCAGCGCGACGCACCTCCGGTTCTTTGGAAGGTGCGGCGCTCGCTTTCGCAATGGCCGGCTTGCTGTTTTCGAACTGCGGTCCCACGGATGATCGCGGTGCAGTGGCGGCAGGCGACGGTTTCTTCGTCGCGCCGGAATTGGCATTCGCTATGGCCGGAACAAAAGCTTCCGGTATCGAAATCGATGGCGCGGGCGTCGCGGGCTTCTTCGTCGATTCCACCATTGCTACTGGAGCCTGAGACGGCGCGTGTGATGGAGCCTGAGCAACGGGCGACGGCGCCTTTGAGGGCGCTTGCGCCACCGGGGCGGCCGTTGGGGCAGCAGTTTGTTGGACCGGCGCCTGGGTCGGTGCGGTTTGTGGCGGTGCAGCTTGGGCTTGGGCCGGCGCCGATTGAGCAGGTTGCGGCGACTCGGACGACGTCGGTTGGGGAACGCCGACCATTTGATGCGGAGAAATTCTTTGGATATTCAAAATCAATCGCATCGCCACGAAACCGACCACGATCACGCCGACCGCGATCAGGATTGGAAATGGCGATGAACGATCGCGTGAGCGGGGCGCTCTCGGCATTCGGGCTGAGGCTGCTGGTCGGGTCGGCCGAACTTTTCTCGGTTTCGGCGCCGGCTGATCTTGCAGGTAGGAATAACCGTCAACGGTCACTTGCTGCGATGTTTCGAACGCGTCCAAATATGGCGTCACGTCGACGTCGAGAAACTTTCCGTAGATCAACAGAAAGCCTTTGGCGTAGGCGAGACTTGGAAATTGGGAAAAATCGTCCGCCTCAATCTCGGCCAGCCGCGACGGACGGATTTTGGTCAGCCGCGCCGCTTCGTCGAGCGTGAGCCCGCGTGCGATTCGC